>CAZCUQ010000001.1:0-38214 GCA_964501705.1 uncultured Ruminococcus sp.
ATCGCCAAAACAGCCGCGAGAATTGCCATAGGCTACACTCTCGACGAGATAATAAACGCCGTCACGGGAAAAACCTACGCCTGCTTCGAGCCTGCTCTTGACTATGTTGTGGTGAAATTCCCGAAATGGCCTTTTGACAAATTCGTTTACGCAAAAAGAACTCTCGGCACTCAGATGATGGCTACGGGAGAAGTCATGGCAATAGGCACGTCATTTGAACACGCTATGATGAAAGCTGTCCGCTCAATTGAGCTGGGACTTGACAGCATGAATCTGAAAAAGCTTAAAAGTCTCTCCGACGGGGAAATACGCGAAAGACTTTATAATACCGATGATGAACGTTCATTCGTAGTTTTCGAGGCTTTAAAGCGCGGCATATCCGCAGAAGAAATTCATAGAATAACTATGATCGACGAATGGTTCATCTGTAAGCTCCGTAACCTCGTTGACCTTGAAAAGTATCTTGAAGAGGGTTCTCTTACAGAGGAAAAATACGATCTTGCAAAGCGCTTCGGCTACCTTGACAGCACAATAGAAAAAATCAGCAAACAGAGGCTCCCCAAAAAAACCCGCGCCGTCTACAAAATGGTCGATACCTGCGCGGGAGAATTCAAGGCGGAAACTCCATATTTCTACTCCACCTATGACGAGGAGAATGAAGCTCTGGAGTTTAAGAAAAGAACCGGCACGGGAAAGAAAAACGTTATTGTTTTCGGTTCGGGTCCGATACGTATAGGTCAGGGAATAGAATTCGACTATTGCAGCGTACACTGCGTATGGAGTCTTAAAGAAATGGGATATGACGCCGTTATCTGCAACAACAATCCAGAAACCGTTTCCACAGACTTCGATACAGCCGACAGACTGTATTTCGATCCGCTCTCCCCGGAGGACATCGAAAGCATTATCGAAACGGAAAAACCGTACGGAGTTGTCGTTCAGTTCGGAGGTCAGACGGCTATAAAGCTGACAAAGCATCTGTCCGAAATGGGAGTGCGCATTCTCGGAACGTCCGCCGACAGCATTGACGCGGCGGAGGACAGAGAACGCTTCGATGAGGTTCTCGCAAGGTGCGGAATCCCCCGCCCCGCAGGTCACACCGTAATGAACGCGGAAGAAGCCATCGCGGCGGCAAACGATCTCGGATACCCCGTATTAATGCGTCCCTCTTACGTTCTCGGCGGTCAGAATATGATAATCGCTCACACCGACGACGATATCAGAGAATATATGGAGATAATCACAAGAACGGCACTTGAAAACCCCGTGCTTATCGACAAATACATGATGGGAAAGGAAGTCGAGGTTGACGCCGTATGCGACGGAGAGGACTTTATTATCCCCGGAATAATGGAGCTTGTCGAAAGAGCGGGTATCCATTCGGGAGACTCGATTTCCGTATATCCCGCGCTCACACTCACGAAAAAGGTGCGCGAAACTATCATAGAATATACAAGACGCCTTGCCTTGGAGCTTAAGATCAGGGGACTCGTAAACATCCAGTATGTTGTTTACAACAACGAGGTTTATGTGATAGAGGTAAATCCGCGTTCTTCGAGAACGGTTCCGTACATTTCAAAGGTGACGGGAGTTCCGATGGTGGATATTGCCACAAAGGTCGCTCTCGGAGCTAAGCTTAAGGAGCTTGGATATAAAAGCGGTCTTTGCCCCGAGGCGGATTATATCGCGGTAAAGGTTCCCGTATTCAGCTTTGAAAAGCTGCACGGCGTCGATACGGCTCTGGGACCCGAAATGAAATCCACGGGAGAGGTCCTCGGCATCGCGAAACGCTTTGACGACGCGCTTTTCAAGGGACTTATCGCGGCGGGGTACAATATGAAAAAAACGGGCGGGGTACTCATTACCGTCCGCGACAGCGACAAGCAGGAAATTCTTTACGTTGCCGAAAAATTCGAGCGTCTCGGCTTTGAGATATACGCAACAAGCGGAACGGCTTCGGTTCTAAACAGAAATATGATACCCGCAAATGTCGTAAAAAGAGTGTCCGAGCCTGCCCCGAACGTTATGACTCTGCTTGATGAAGGAAAAATAGACTACGTTATCTCAACCTCGGAAAAGGGAAGAATCCCCGTGCTTGACAGCGTAAAAATACGCAGAAAGACCGTGGAGCGTTCCATCTGCTGCCTTACGGCGATAGATACCGCAAACGCGGTCGCGGATATTCTCTCGATGGGCAAAAAGATCGATGATATGGAAATGATCGATATTACGAAAATATGACCTGCTTGATGACAATAATTAAGAGGTGAATGATATGACTGAAGAAAGGAAATATAACCCGATAAAATCTGCGGAGCATACAAAACGCATAAACGACGCGGGACTTAACGTAAACGCGAACTCCATGTATAATTCCACCATGCTTCGCGATCAGAACTTCAATATAAATCAGGAGATGATGTTCAGGGCTGAAAAAACCTTTGATTTTTCCTTTAAGCTGGGGCTTGCTTTTCAGCTTTTCATGTGTTTCCTTTCGGTTGTGTGGTTCTTCCACAACGTTATAAGAGTTGTTTCCGCGCCGCTTTTTTCGACAGTTGCTTCATTAACACCCGATAATTACGAAGCGAATCATATCGAATGGATAACGAGCGGATGTCTTGTTTTGTTTCCGTTTACCCTGCTCGGAATAGTCATGACGATCCTCGCGAATAGATTCATGAACAACAAATTTACTTTCTGGCTGTACGTTTCGTATGTGTTATACGCGTTAGTCGGCGTGACTTCGTATTTTTCACTCTGGGACGATTTCGCGTACGCGCCCGGAATGAATGTTATATTCGGCACGCTTATAAGTATAATTGCGTTTGCGGGGCTTACTCTCTGCAATCACACTCATGACGCGGTAAAGGATATTGAATATCTCGTCACCCAGGAGGGATTTCCCACATTCAATTCGGCAATGTTCTATATGCACAGATCTAAATATGTGAAGTACAGGGAAAAATGGGAGGAAAAACACAAATCCGCCGCCGACTACAAAGCTATTGACGCTGTTGAGGTCGCTGAAGAAAAAATCATTGTCACGGCTTCCGATTCTCCCGACAGAATGGATTATGTAGCTGTTCACGAGGACGACGTTAACGCGAGCCTTAATGAAAAAGAAACCGTTTTCTCCTCAAAAAAGGATAAAACAAAAGGTATGATGGACGAACTCGATACGGGAAGTATCATTTTGGACGAAACAGAATATCATACAAACGATAAAAGATTAAAATACCTTGATTAAAAGATAAGGAAGTGTTAAATTGAAGGAAATCAACGGTTACACCTGCGGGGAGTATCCGATAGTATCAAAGCGAAATCCCGCGGCAAATGTTTTCGATTATGAGGTATACTGCCCGGAAATCGCAAAAATCGCAAAATGCGGACAGTTCGCGAATATAAAAGCGGAGGGCTTTTCGCTCCGCCGTCCCGTTTCTGTGTGCGATATCGACAGAGAAAAAGGAACTCTCCGGTTCGTTTTTGAAATAAGAGGAAACGGAACAGAAAAAATCGCGGAAAAAAATAAGGGCGATATGATGGATATTTTCGCGCCTTTGGGAGGACGCGGCTTCGATCTTTCGGACAATACAAAAAAAGCGGTAATCATAGGCGGCGGCATAGGAAATCCTCCCATGCTGCCGATAGCGAAATTTTACGGAGCGAACGCTGTTGTTATAAGCGGTTTCAGGAGCGCTTCGGCAGTCATTCTGGAGGAAGATTTCAGAAACACGGGAGCGGAATATATCCTCTGCACCGACGACGGGACAGCGGGAAGAAAGGGTTTTGTCACAGACGCTCTTTCGGAAACTCTCGAAAAGGGAAAAAATGATATCATCTACGCCTGCGGTCCGCGTATCATGCTAAAAAAAATATGCGAAAAGGCAGCAGAAAAAAATATCCGCTGTCAGGTCTCTCTTGAGGAAAGAATGGGCTGCGGCGTCGGAGCGTGCCTTGTATGCGTTTGCAGAACTGTAAGAGACGGGAAAGAATTCTACTCTCACGTCTGCAAGGACGGTCCCGTATTCGAGGCTGAGGAGGTGCTATTTTGAGCGAAAACAGACTTGCGGTAAGTTTTGCGGGCGTGGATTTTAAAAATCCCGTTATCCCCGCTTCGGGAACATTCGCATACGGAAAGGAATATGAAAAATTATATCCTCTTTCGCTTCTCGGGGGAATTTCCGTCAAGGGAACCACAGAAGAAGAACGCACGGGAAATCTCCCGCCCCGTATCGCCGAAACCTGCGGAGGTATGCTTAACAGCGTGGGACTTCAGAATCCCGGAGTTGATCATTTTATTGCGGAGGAGCTTCCCTATCTTATGAAAAAGAATACCGTGATCATCGCAAATATCGCGGGAAAAACAGTTGACGGCTACAGAGAGATCGCTGAAAAGCTCGATAAGACCGATGTTCCTATGATAGAGGTCAACATCTCCTGCCCGAACGTAAAGGCGGGAGGAGCTGCTTTCGGCGTGACCTGCGACGGAGCGGCTGCCGTTACAAAAGCCGTAAGGTCGGTTACAAAAAAGCCTGTTATGATAAAGCTGTCGCCGAATGTGACAAATATCGCGGACATAGCAAAAGCTGTCGAGGCTGAAGGCGCGGATGCGATATCTCTCATAAACACCCTTCTCGGAATGAGGATAGATATAAAGACCCGCCGTCCCATACTTCACAACAATGTGGGCGGACTTTCGGGAAGAGGAATTTTCCCCGTTGCCGTAAGAATGGTATGGCAGACGGCAAAAGCCGTAAAGCTCCCGATATGCGGAATGGGCGGCATATCCTCGTGGGAGGACGCCGTCGAGATGATGATGGCAGGCGCGAAAACCGTTCAGGTCGGAGCGGCAATTTTTGACGATCCATACTCTCCTGTGAAAATTATCGAGGGACTTTCAAATTACTGCGAAAGGGAAAATATTAAAAACATTTCGGAAATATGCGGGGCGGTAAAGCCATGGTAACTACTGTATATCTCATCCGTCACGGCGAAGCGGAGGGAAATATCGGAGGATTCTTTCAGGGACGGACGGACTGTTCGCTAAGCGAAAAGGGAAAAGAACAGTTACGCTCCCTTTCCGAAAGATTTTTATATATCGATATCGAAAAGATCTGTTCAAGTCCTCTGAAAAGAGCGGCGGAAACAGCAAAAGCCGTGAATAAGTATAAAAATGTTCCCATTGTTTTCGATGACAGACTTTCCGAGATCGACGGCGGAGATTGGGAAGGCGAAAACTGGGACATTATCCCCGAAAAATTTCCCGAAAGCTATAAGATATGGAAAAATTCTCCCGAAAAATTCAAAGCGGAAAACGGCGAATCCATGCGGGAAGTTTATGACCGCATGAAAGAAGCACTCGAAAATATTGCTGCGGAAAACGAGGGGAAAATAATCGCCGTTGTATCTCACGGGTGTGCGCTTCGCAATTTTCTTTGCTATGCGAAGGGTCATGATCTTGACAGAATATCGGAGGAAAACTGGCTGTTAAATGCCTCGGTTTCTCTCGCCGAATACGATACCGGGGAAAAAACATGGAAAATAATTATGGAAAATAACGTATCGCATCTTGCCGAATCGCCGCGTGCGCTTCCCGATTCGATATGAAAGGAAAAATATATGAAAATAATGGCAGTTGACCTCGGCGACAGCAGAACGGGCATTGCCGTAAGCGATGTTATGGAAATGCTGGCTTCTCCGCTGAAAGTCATTCACGAAAAGGGCTTCAAAAAATGCGCGGAAAAAGTCTCCGCCGCGGCAAAGGAAGAAAACGTCGGTCTTATCGTCGTGGGATATCCCAAAAATATCAACAATACCATCGGCGAAAAGGCGGAAAAATGCAAAGCATTCGGCGATTATCTTCACGAGCTTACGGCTCTTCCCGTTGTTATGTGGGACGAGAGATATACCACCGTCAGCGCCCATAGATATTTAAACGAAACAAACGTAAGAGGACAGAAGCGGAAAAACATCGTTGACGCTGTTGCCGCTGTGATTATCCTCGAAAGCTATTTGGGCTACAGAAAAAATACGAAAGGTGAGAATTGATATGAGCTTCTGGGACAAGGTTTCTTTTATTTACGATTTATCCGAAGAACTTAACGGCGCGGTTTACAGCGAAATGTGCGATATCACGGCGAGAGTTACTCCATACGGAGCGAATGTTCTCGACTGTGCGGCCGGTACGGGAGAGCTTGCGTTTGCCGCCGCACAGAAAGCCGAAAGCGTTCTCTGCACCGACCTGTCGGAAAAAATGCTTAAAACAGCGAAAGCGAAAGCGGAAATGTGCCTTATCGACAATGTTTATTTTGAGGTGAGAAATATTTTCGACCTTATCGACCCCGATGAAAGCTATGATACAGTCATTGCGGGAAATGTGCTTCATCTTCTGGAAGAACCTCAAAAGGCGGTCAGGGAACTTTACAGGGTAACAAAACACGGAGGGAAGATCCTCCTTCCGTGTTTTATGCAGACAAACAAAATGCTCGGAAACGCGGCGCTGAAGCTCTACAAAAAAATGGGCTATGACCCGAGACAGGAATTTACTCCCGATTCCTACAAAAAAATGCTCGCGGATACACGACTCGGAGATGTCAGATGCAAGCTTATCAGAGGAAGAATCCCGTGCTGCTATGCGATAATTTTCAAGAAATAAGATATAGAGCGGCATTGGAAATTTGACTTGAAGTCAAGAAAAATTTGCATATATGATTTTTGCGCAGGCTGAAAGTACAAATTTCAATGTCATTGACTATAACAGGCAGGAGCTTAAAAGCTTCTGCCTGTTATTATTTCTTACTTGAAAAGATCGATGTCAAATTTCCCGTTTTTCATGAGAGCATTGAATTTTTCCTTATCGAGAGGCTTTGAGTACAAAAATCCCTGAGCCGCGTCACAGCCGCACTGATTCAGGAATCTTGCCTGATCGAAAGTCTCGACGCCTTCGGCTATGATATCAAGACCGATATCCTTCGACATTGATATGGTATGCTCTATTATTTTTCTGCCTCTTGTGGATTCCATGAATTCCGAAAAAAATTCTCTGTCTATTTTAAGCACATCAAATCGTGTGGTTTTAAGCATATTAAGCGAAGAATAACCGCTGCCGAAATCATCCATAAGCATTGTAAATCCCTTTTGCTTGAATCTTTCGACTATCGCGTCAATGCCGCTGCCCTCGGTGGATTCGGTTATTTCAAGCTGGAGATATTCTATCGGTATATCGTATTTTTTTACAAGAGCGTAAAGCTCCTCAACGATATCGCCTGTGCCGAGATACGATCTTGAAACGTTCACCGAAATAGGAACGGGTTTAAGTCCCGCGTCCATCCAGAGACGTATCTGTTTGCAGGCTTCCTCCCAGATAAAGCGGTCAAGCTTAATAATGAAGCCGTCCTTTTCAAATACGGGGATAAAATCTCCCGGAGATATCATACCTTTTTTGTGGTGATTCCATCTTGCGAGAGCCTCCGCGCTTATAAGCCTGCCCGATGAGATACAGACCTTGGGCTGAAGATACATCAAAAACTCGTTTGAAACGAGGGCGTTTTGCATATCGTCCTCAATTTCCTGCCTTTTATGCAGATTCAGAAGCAGATCGTCGTCATAGAAGCCGATATTTGAGATAGCGTTTCCCTTTACCTTTGAACGCGCAAGTCCCGCGTTATCTCCGCAGCGGCGAAGATTATTCCGAGCTTCGGGGCGCATAACATATACTCCGAAGCAAAGGCGCATTTCGATTCCCATAAATCCGAGTATTCTGCTTTCAATGAGCCTGATAAAATCTATGATCTCATTTTTATCCTCGAAAGGCATAACAACCATAAACAGATCGGAGGAAAGCCGTCCGTGCGGTTTTTCATTCCCGCAGAGGATATTAAGGACTTCGTTTATATAAGCAAGAACCTTATCTCCCGTTTCGGCGCCGTAAATATCGTTTATCAGCTTGAAGCGCTCGACATCGAACTGTATAAAGGCTATATGCTTATCTGTTTCTGTTTCGTCGCGGCAGACGTTTTCCACGAGGTCGCGGATCCTCTTTTGGATTATCGCGGGATTTCTGTCCATTGTAAAACATTCGAGGATCTCGCGGGAGCGCACTTTTTCGTCGGTCATACGCGCGATATTTCCCACGACGTCCGTAATAACGCCGTTATTGTTTTTAAGAAACATCGAAGTCAGCGATACAAATTCAAAATCCCTGCCGAAAATGTTCATTTTGAGTTCAAGGACAATTTCATCACGGGAAGTACTCTGTGCGGTACCCATTTCTATCTGAGAGCAGTACACCTCGTAAGCGGATATATAATCGGGATCGATAACTCCCTGTCCCATAATATATTCGTAAGGATTACCCGTATGGTCGGGAAGAAATTCATTGCCTAACAGGCAGGAACTCATGTTATCGGTGCAGTTCCATACAAATCTTATTATATCGTCTCTTCTTTTAAGTATCTGAAGAAGCTTATCTATATAATTCTTATCGGGAGATTTCATAATGATCACCGCCTTTTTTCAAAACAACTCCATAATGATTTATATATATTATACCATAAATATCAGAGATTTTCAACATTATTAGTAAATATTTATAATTTTTTTCCGTTTCTCACAATTTTTTAAAGTAGTTTTGTACAGAATGATTTATTAATCGTTTAAGATCGTGAACAAGAAATGATTTTTTTGTGAACTCGCGAGGCTGTAACTTTTTCTTATAATCAAAGAAAAAGCATACCGATTGGAGCTTATAAAAATAAATTTGAAAATAGCCTTGAAAAAAGTAATAATATGTGATATAATAATTATATATTAATTCTTGGAGGTCTTTATAATGCTCGTAATAGCAAGCGACCATGCGGGATATGATCTTAAACGCGAGGTAATGACTTACCTTAAAGAAAAAAATATCGATTTCATTGAAAAAGGCTGCATGGACGGAAAAAGCTTCGATTATCCGATAGCCGCAAAAGAAGCCTGCGCTCTTATCACCGAAAAAACCGCCGATATGGGGATACTTATCTGCGGCACGGGAATAGGCATATCCATAGCCGCAAATAAAATAAATGGTATCCGCGCCGCCGTATGCACCGATACATATATGGCTAAATATACAAGAATGCATAATAACGCGAATGTCCTCTGCATGGGCGGAAGAGTTACGGGCGCGGGCGCGGCTCTCGAAATAGTGAATACATTCTTAAACACAGATTTCGAGGGCGGCAGACATCAGCGCAGGATCGACCTTATCTCTGATATAGAAAATAAACCGTAACTTTTTTACGAAAGGATTTTTTTATGGAAAATTTACACATTATATCTCATCCGCTTATTCAGCATAAAATATCGCTTCTGCGCGATGTAAACACGGGTACAAAGGAATTTCGCGAGCTTGTCTCGGAAACGTCTATGCTTATCTGCTATGAGGCGTTAAGAGAACTCCCCGTCAAGGAGGTAAATATCGAAACTCCCCTTGGAATCGCAAAATCGGCGGTGCTTTCACGCACAAAGCTTGCCGTAGTTCCCATTCTCCGGGGAGGACTCGGAATGGTCGAGGGTATCACCGATCTCGTTCCCGCCGCTAAAATAGGTCATATCGGAACGTTCAGGGACCCCGCGACAAAAAACGCGGTGGATTACTACTGCAAGCTCCCTTACGATATATCGGACAGAGATGTTATCCTCGCCGATATAATGCTCGCTACGGGAGTTACCGCCGTCAGAGCTGTTGAACTTCTGAAAAACGCGGGCGCAAAATCCGTGAAATTCATCTGCATTATATCAAATCCCATAGGAATAGACGCAGTTTCAAACGCTCACCCCGATGTTGAGATATTCACGGGCGCCGTGGATGAAGGTCTTAACGAACAGCACTATATCGTTCCCGGTCTTGGAGACGCGGGCAACAGAATGTTCGGCACAAAATAAATCATATAATACTATAATAAATACAAAAAAAGGAGAACTTCATTATGTGCGGAATCGTTGGATTTGCAGGAAAGGAAGACTGCACCGATATCCTTGTCAAGGCACTCAGACGTCTTGAATACCGCGGATATGACTCTGCGGGGATCGCCGTTTTCGACGGAGGCGAGATAAAAACCGTCAAGGCAAAGGGAAAGATCTGTCCCGAAAGCGACTCGGAAAAAAATACCGGTCTTATGTATAAGCTTGAAACACAGGGAAAGCCTCACGGCTTCTGCGGGATAGGTCACACAAGATGGGCTACTCACGGCGAACCGTCCGATATCAATTCTCACCCGCACGGAACCGAAAGGGTCTGCATTGTCCATAACGGTATCATCGAAAACTACCGCGAGATAAAAAACTTTCTTATTGAAAAGGGTTATTCCTTTGAAACCGAAACGGATACCGAAACAGCCGCAAAGCTTCTCGATTATTACTACGACGGAGATCCTCTTAAAACCATAGGAAAGGTCATAAGCAAGGTTGAGGGCGCATATGCTCTCGGCATTATATTTAAAGATCATAAGGATACTATCTACTGCACGAAAAAGGAATGTCCCCTTATCATCGGCAAGGGCAATGAAAAAAACTTTATCGCTTCCGATGTTACCGCTATCCTCGAATACACAAAGGACTACTACCTGCTCGAACAGGGGGAAATAGCCGAGATAACGGCTGATAAAATAAGCTTCTTCGATTCCGGACTTGTCCCGATTTCCAAAAAGCTTCTCACCGCCGACTGGAATATCGAAGCTGCGGAAAAGGGCGGCTACGAACATTTTATGCTCAAGGAGATAAATGAACAGCCCGACGCGGTAAAACGAACACTCTCTCCGAGGATAAAGGATAATATGCCCTGCTTCGACGAATGCGGATTTACCGATGAAAAAATAAACTCCTACGAACGTATACATATCGTGGGCTGCGGCTCGGCAATGCACGCGGGAATGGTTGCAAAATACGTTATAGAAGAATTGGCGCGCGTTCCCGTGCTCGTGGATATCGCGTCCGAATTCAGATACAGATACCCCCTCGTTACCGACAGGGATCTTGTTATCATTATTTCCCAGTCGGGTGAAACGGCTGATACTCTCGCCGCTTTGAAGCTTTCAAACGAAATAGGAGCGGATACGCTTGCTGTTGTAAATGTGGTTGGCTCCTCCATCGCAAGGGAAGCAAAAATGGTCATGTACACAAATGCGGGTCCCGAAATATCCGTCTGCTCGACCAAGGCATACGCCGTTCAGATAGCTCTTATGTATCTGATTGCGTTTCGTATAGCATATGCGAAAAAATCCATCGGCGAAGAAAAATGCAGAAGACTTACAAAGGAAATTTCCGAGATCAGCGAGAAAATCAAAATATGCATAGAAAAAAAGGAACAGTATCAGCTCGTTGCGTCAAATATAATGAACGCAAACAGCCTTTTATACATAGGAAGAGGACTTGACTACGCAATGAGCATGGAAGGCTCCCTTAAATTGAAGGAAATTTCCTATATCCACAGCGAATCCTATGCGGCGGGAGAACTCAAGCACGGAACGATTTCCCTTGTTGATCCGGATATGCCGGTTATCGCCGTTGCTACGCAAAAAAATCTCTTTGATAAAATGCAGTCGAATATAGCGGAGGTTCACGCAAGAGGCGCAAAGGTCATTATCATCACCGTGGAGGATATGCCGGTTGACGAAAGAATAATAAACTGCAAGGTAATTCTTCCTGCGGCGAGCGATATTCTCATGCCGATGATAACCGTTGTTCCGCTTCAGATGATAGCGTACTACACGGCGGTGCAGAGAGGAACAAATGTTGATAAACCTCGTAATCTCGCAAAATCCGTCACCACAGAATAAATTTTATTGAGGATGAAAAAAATGAATATTTGGCACGATATTGAACCGAACAGAATAACTAAAGAAGATTTTTACGCCGTTATCGAGATCGAAAAGGGCAGCAAGATGAAATATGAGCTTGATAAGAAAACGGGATTTCTTATGCTTGACCGCGTTCTTTACACATCTACGCACTATCCCGCCAATTACGGCTTTATCCCGCGCACCTACGCCGAGGACGGCGACCCGCTCGATGTACTTGTCTTATGCTCCGAGACTATCTATTCGCTGGCGCTTGTCAGATGCTACCCAATAGGAGTTATCTCCATGATGGACAACGGAGCTACAGACGATAAGATAATAGCTATACCGTTTAACGATCCGACTTATAATTCCTATAACGATATCAGCGAGCTTCCCTCTCACATTTTTGAGGAAATGTCGCATTTCTTCAGGGTATACAAACAGCTTGAAGGCAAGGAAACGGCTATCGACGAAATAAAAGGCAAGCAGGCCGCCGTTGACATCGTTGAAAGATGTATTGACAGATATATCGATTCGTTCTGCAAGGGAAAAAGAGAATAAAAAATCCCCTCTCCGCGTTTTTTTCGGAGGGGATTTTTTATCACATCTGTTTCAGTGCTTCCGTAAGCGCTATGGATAACTGATCGGGACAGGAGGTTCCTTTTCCGTTGCAGTCTATCCCGCGGAGTTTTTCTATTGCTTCCTCGGCTTTCATTCCCTTGCAGAGAACGGAAACGCCCTTGGTATTTCCGCTGCACCCTCCCAGAAATGAAATGCTGTTGATTACTCCGTCATCCGAGAGGTCAATGGTAATTTTTTTGGAGCATACTCCACGCGGAGTGTAATTATATATCATATTATATTTCCTTTCTTGCGATTCCCGATTTAACGGCGGCCTTAGCGACAGAGCGCGATACGATTTCCGCAACGTTTTTGTCAAACGAATTCGGAAGAATGAATTCGGGCGAGAGCTTATCCTCCGGTACAGCCGCGGCTATGGCAATTGACGCCGCCCGTTTCATATCTTCGTTTATGTCTCTTGCTCTGACTGAAAGAGCGCCCTTGAATACTCCCGGAAAAGCAACAACGTTATTTATCTGATTCGGATAATCCGAGCGTCCCGTTCCGACAACATATGCTCCCGCGTCCTTTGCGTCTTCGGGCATTATTTCGGGAGTGGGATTTGCCATAGCGAAAATTATCGGCTTTTCAGCCATGGACTTAATCATTTCCTTTGTAACGAGATTCGGTCTTGAAACTCCGATAAACGCGTCCGATCCCTTCATAGCGTCGGCAAGAGAGCCTCTTCTGTGAGTTTTGTTTGTAATTTTTGCCATATCGTAATGAGAGGGATTTTTAAACTCATCGCCATCGCAGATTATTCCCGCTATGTCAACGAGAATGATATCTCCCATTCCCATAGAGATAAACTGCTTTGCGATAGCGCAGCCTGCCGCTCCCGCGCCGTTTATAACGAGAGTCATGTCCTCGAATTTCTTATTGCAGACCTTAGCGGCGTTAAGCATAGCCGCCGAAGCAACGATGGCAGTACCGTGCTGATCGTCATGGAAAACGGGGATATCACAGCGTTCTTTAAGCTTTTTTTCGATCTCAAAGCATCTCGGAGCGGAGATATCCTCAAGATTTATTCCTCCGAAGCTTTTTGAGATAAGCTCGACTGTGCGGACAAATTCATCAACGTCCTTTGTATCAACGCATATAGGAAAGGCGTCCACTCCCGCAAATTCCTTAAAGAGGGCGCATTTACCCTCCATAACGGGCATGGAAGCCTCGGGACCTATATCTCCGAGACCCAGAACCGCCGTGCCGTCCGTAATCACAGCCACAAGATTTGACCGTCTTGTAAGATCATAGCTTAAATCGGGATTTTTCTGAATTTCAAGGCAGGGAGCCGCTACTCCGGGAGTGTACGCATCAGAGAGCTGTTCTCTGTTTTCCACAGTACAGCGGGAAACCACCTCGATCTTTCCTTTCCATTCATAGTGCTTTTTAAGCGCCGATTCCATAATATCCATTTTATCCAAGTCCTTTGATTTAATTTTTCCTGCCCGTAAGTTTAAGTATTCTGTCAAGATTTTCAAAATCGGTGGCGTTTTCTCCGATATGAGTCGAACGGGCGTTATAAAGTCCGTGGAAGTCGGAACCTCCCGTAACTATCAGATCGTATTTTTTGCAGATTTCAAGGAGTTCTTTCCGCTTGTCTTCATCGGCGGTGTAGTGAAAGACTTCCGCGCCGTCGATTTTTCCCGCTTCGGCAAGATCCTTTAAAAGGTCGATAGAATCGTAAAAAACCGGGTGAGCCATTACCGCGCAGCCGCGCGCGGAATGAATAAGATCAAGCACATAATTTATTTCGGGATATTCTCTTTCAACAATGCATGAGCCTGTTTTCAAATTGAAAAGCTCATCGTTGACTTTCCCGTAGAAATGCGTGGAATAGCCGTAATCAATAAGCGCGTGCATGATATGCACCTTGAAAATGCTTTTGGAGCCGCCTACGTGTTTAAGAACGCTGTCGGCTGTTATCGGGTATATCTTCTTGACGTTTTCTATCATTTCTTTGGCGCAGGCAGTGCGTATCTCACAGGATTTCTTGCAGATACCCTCCAGTCTGTCGGGCTTCTGGGGAGCGTAGCACAGGATATGGACTTTTCGTCCGCGAATCTTGTCCCACGCGGAAAGTTCCACTCCCGGAACAGTAAGTACTCCGTGACGTTCTCCCAAAACCTTTGCTCTTGAAATAGAAGACATAGTATCGTGATCTGTTATCGAAACGAAATCAACGCCCGTCCTTTTGGCTTGAATAATGATATCTTCAATACCGAGGGAGCCGTCGGATAAGGTCGTATGACAATGCAAGTCGCCTTTCATGGCAGGTCCTCCTTAATAATTACGTTAGCCGACAAGCCTGTTCCGCCGCAGTGTTACGTATGCTGTCCGCTAGCCGCTTCACATTTTCAGCGTTTTTTCATCTGCTTAATTATATGAACATCTCCCGGGAAATAATCCATAGAATTCAAACAATTTTATTATATCACAAAATAAAACTTTTTTCAAGTATATTTTATTAATTTTTTATATGAATAGGAATTTATCTTCAAACCACACGTTTTTAACGGTAAATTCCATTTTGTCAAGATAATTCAGTATTCCCGCATCGGATAGAAAATCAAACTTTAGTTTATAGGAATAAAGCGCCTGTGTTTTTATTCCCGATTCACGGTTTATCTTATTTATCCCGTACTTTCCGTCTCCTAAGAGCGGACAGCCGATATACGCAAGATGAGCGCGTATCTGATGAGTTCTTCCCGTAAGAAGTTCGACTTCCAGAAGAGAGAATTTCCCGTCCGATCTTAAAACTTTATATTTTGTGATTATGGTTCTGTTTTCGGGAGTTTTTTTATCCGAAACGGTGACTGTATTTGTTTTTGCGTTCTTGAAAAGGAAAGCTTTGAGAGTATCCTCGTCTTTGGGAGGTTTCCCCACGCAGATACAAAGATATTTTTTTACGATCTCCCGATTTTTTATTTTTTCGTTGAGGATACGCAGAGCCTCGGCGTTTTTTGCGGCGATAACTATTCCTCCCGTATTTCTGTCAAGGCGGTTGCATAAAGCGGGAGAAAAGCTCTGTTCGTTTTCGGGAATGTATTCTCCCTTATCATAGAGATAATGTAATATCCTGTTGATCACCGTGTCTTTTGTTTTTTCATCGTCCCCGTGAACGACAAGTCCGCATTTTTTATCGGCAAGCAGAATATTTTCGTCCTCGAAGACGATATCAAGAGAAGCGGGAGCCGACAAAAACTCATATTCGGAAAGGTTTTCCGACGGAAAAAATTCATCGGGAAGATATATTTCCAGAACATCGCCCTCCGAAAGCTTCGCGGAGATCTCGCACCGCTTTCGGTTCAGCTTGATATTTTTTGTTCTTATTGCCTTATACATTGCGCTTTTCGGCATATCGGGAGCGGCTTTCATTATGAATTTATCAACGCGCTGTCCCGCGTCGTTGCCGTTTATGATAAATTTTCTCAATCGCTTTCAACCTCCCGCGCATACTGCGCCGATTTTCGTCCATATCATTCGTCAAGCTTCAAAACAGCCATAAACGCTTCCGGGGGAACCTCAACGGAGCCTAACTGTCTCATGCGCTTTTTGCCCTCCTTTTGTTTTTCGAGAAGCTTTTTCTTACGCGTGATATCTCCGCCGTAGCACTTGGCAAGAACGTCCTTTCTCATAGCCTTGACAGTCTCGCGGGCTATTACCTTGCCTCCGACCGCCGCCTGAATGGGGACCTCGAAAAGCTGACGGGGAATATTCTCCTTTAATTTTTCAGCGATCTTTCTTGCTCTTGCGTATGCCTTGTCGGCGTGAACGATAAACGAAAGGGCATCCACCGTTTCGCCGTTTAAGAGAATATCCAGCTTTACAAGCTTTGAGGGAAAATATCCCGTAAGCTCATAGTCAAACGAAGCATAGCCCTTTGTGCGGGATTTGAGCGCGTCGAAAAAGTCATAGATTATTTCGTTGAGGGGCAGATCATAGTGAAGCTCCACGCGGGTGCTGTCAAGATAAACCATATCCTTGAATATTCCGCGTCTTTCCTGACACAGCTCCATAATATTTCCCACATAGTCCGACGGAGAAAGAATACTTGCCTTTACCATAGGCTCTTCTGCCGAGTCGATTGCTCCCGCGTCGGGATATTCCGTCGGATTCGAGATATATTTTGTCTCTCCCCCGATAAGCTTGACCTTATATACGACCGAGGGCGCTGTGGTAACAAGGTCAAGATTATATTCTCTTTCAAGACGCTCTTCGATTATCTCCATATGGAGAAGTCCCAAAAACCCGCAGCGGAACCCGAATCCGAGAGCCGTTGAGGTTTCGGGAACGAACGAAAGAGACGCGTCGTTTAAGCGGAGCTTTTCGAGAGCGTCGCGGAGATCGCTGTACTTTGCGCCGTCCGCGGGATATATTCCCGAAAAGACCATGGGATTTACCTCTCTGTATCCGGGGAGTGCGCTTTCGCAGGGATTATCCTTTAATGTGACGGTATCTCCGACCTTTGTATCGCCTATTGATTTTATTGAAGCCGCGATATAGCCTACCTCGCCCGCTTCGAGGATACCGCTCGGAACGAGTTCGCTTGCGCCCATGAATCCCGCCTCGGTAACGGTGAAATCCGCTCCCGAAGCCATCAGATGAATGGTATCACCGACCGATACTTTTCCGTCCATAAGTCTGACGTAAATGATGACTCCCTTATAGGAATCGTAGCAGCTGTCAAAGATAAGCGCCTTCAGGGGTTTGTTTTCATCGCCGCGGGGAGCGGGAATTTCGTTTGCTATCATTTCAAGCACGGCGTGGATATTAGTGCCGAGCTTTGCCGAGATACGCGGAGAATCCATACAGGGAATACCTATAACATTTTCAACTTCTTCGGCGACCTCATCGGGGCGAGCCGACGGCAGATCTATTTTATTTATAACGGGCAGGACTTCAAGGTCATGTTCCATGGCAAGGTAGGTGTTTGCGAGAGTCTGAGCCTCTATTCCCTGGGAAGCGTCAACGATAAGCACTGCTCCCTCGCAGGCGGCAAGGGAGCGCGAAACCTCGTAATTAAAGTCAACGTGTCCCGGAGTATCAATAAGATTAAAGATATATTCCTCATTATTATCCGCCTTATACATAAGACGGACGGCGCGTGCCTTGATCGTGATGCCGCGTTCGCGTTCTATATCCATATTATCGAGGAGCTGATCTTCCATATCGCGTTTTGCGACGGTTTCCGTCTGTTCCAGAATACGGTCGGCAAGTGTCGATTTACCGTGATCTATATGAGCTATTATAGAGAAATTTCTGATATTTTTCTTATTATACAAATTCTTCACGTCCTTTTTATTTACATATATAATTTATTATACCACGGCAAAGGGGATTTGTAAAGTTTTTTGTCCCGACTTTATCACTTCGTCCGGTAAAAAAACGGAAAAAACCGAGAAAAATGCGGCGTTCCTTATTTGAGGGCGGTGGATAACTGCCCGATTTTTAAAATTATGTTAATTTGCTCAAAAAGCAAGGATTTTTTAATATTAATCCTTGACAATTAAATAAAAAAATGTTATAATGTATTCGTATAGAATCCGTTACCCCGCAATAATGCGGGAAATAACGGCGATATCGCATAATAACAATTAAGTCAGGAGAGTTGCTATGCAGTGTGAAAATTGCCGGGCAGAGCTCAGTCCGGACAGCAAGGTGTGCCCCGAATGCGGAGAACTCGTTCTTCAGAATGTTGAGGGTTTCGACAAAACAGGGGAAATGGCCAAGCGTCTGAGAAAAATCGTTGATGAATACGGTAAAGCCGTTGTTATCGATGACCTCAGATTTATTGCCTTGCTGAAGGATTTCGCCCCCGAATTGGAAAAGGAACGCGGGCTTATCAAAAATATGATCGAAGCGGGCGTACTCAGAGGCATGGTCAGGGAAAAAACGGGAGAAATGGCTGTCATGAAAGCTAAAAATTTTATGCTTCATAAGCTTTTCATCTCCGAAAACGCTGCGGAATTCGTCATCGTTTGCTTCACTTATATGCTGAGTTTCCCGTATCTTTCTCCTCTTCGCCGCAAGGCTTCGGAGGAAGTGAAAAAGGAAGAAGAACAAGAGAAGGAAAAGCAAAGATTCGTCGCCGCCAATATCGAGGAAAGAGTTTTCACTCCTATGGACGCGCTCAGATTCAGACTCGCGCGGAGCATCGTTATTCCCGATGGATATACCAAGGTGGACAGCTTCTGCTTTGACAAATTCAATTTCATGCACACGATAAAGCTTCCTTCATCTGTTCTCGCAATAGGAGATTACGCTTTTTCGGAATGTAAAAATCTGAAAAGCATAGATCTGCCCGATTCGCTCCGCATTATAAAGCAAGGCGCGTTCAGTCAGTGCGCTAAGCTCACTTTAATAAATATTCCCAAGGGCGTGCTTGAAATAGAGGACAATACGTTCAGCTTCTGCTCAAGCCTCGAGGTCGTCGAGATACCTTCGACCATCGGAAGTATAGGAGCTTCGGCTTTCGCGAGCTGCGATAAGCTCAGAAGGCTTTTCCTCCCCGCAAGCATTAAATATATCGACGATGAAGCGTTTTTATACTGCCCCGAACTTACTGTGCGGTGCTACGAAAATACATATGTCCACAGATTCTGCATTGCCAACGGGATAAAGGCGGAAGCTGTCAGGGAAGGCACGGATCTTCGGGCAAAAAATATTTAAGGAGGCTTACTGATGACTGAACTCAAGATAGGTCAGGAAATAGAAATGGAATACGGAGAACACGCCAAGGTTCTCAAGGTTATCGGAAGCGGCGGTCAGGGTACAGTTTACCTCGTTGAATTCAACGGAATGAAGTGGGCGCTCAAATGGTACGATATCAATAAAATCAAGAAGCCGCAGGAATTTCGGGCAAATATTCAGAATAATATCAACGATGGCGCTCCGAGCAATAAATTTCTCTGGCCGAAATATCTTACAAAGGAAACTTCCGACGGCACCTTCGGTTATCTTATGGAACTGAAACCCGCAAGCTTTGATTCTTTCGTGGATATTCTCAATACATACAAGCTGGTTATCGACCCGCTTACCGGAAGAGCGGTAAAGGAAACCGTAAGATTTACAAGCCTTTACGCTATGGTTACGGCGGTCATCAATATCGTTAACGCTTTCAGACAGCTTCACAGAGCGGGAAAAAGCTATCAGGATCTTAATGACGGAGGCTTCTTCATCAACGTAAACACGGGAGCGGTTCTCGTCTGCGACTGCGATAACATCGCACCCGACGGCTCAAACTTCGGTATTGGCGGCAAGCCCGGATATATGGCTCCCGAAGTCGTAAGGGGAATCTCAAAGCCCAATGTTCAGACGGATAAATATTCTCTTGCCGTGGTTCTCTTTAAGCTCCTTTTCAGAGGAGACCCCATGGAGGGAGAAAAGGTCATAAAGGATATCTGCCTTACGGAATCCTCCGAGCTTAAACATTACGGTCAGAACGCGGTCTTTGTATACGACCCCGTTGACAAGTCCAACCGTCCCGTAAGAGGAATCCATGACAACGTAATCAAATTCTGGAGGCTTTATCCCGATTATATCAGAGACGCGTTCATTACATCTTTCACTACGGGTATCACGGATCCCAATAAGCGTATAATAGAAAATGAATGGCAGAAGCTTTTCATCAGACTCCGCTCCGAGATAATCATGTGCGGCTGCGGAAGAACAAATTTCACCTCGATGTTTGAAAAGCCCGACGATAAAACCTATAAATGTCCCAAATGCGGTATGACGTTCTCGACTCTCGGATTTTCAAACCGCACTTACCGTATGCCGCTTTACCTCGGCTGCAAATTCTATAAGTGCGAGATTGATCCCGATTCCGATGACTTTTTGAGCGTGGCGGGCGAGCTGGTTGAAAATTCTCTGAGACCGGGCGTCCTCGGAATAAAAAATACCTCCGACAAAACATGGAGAGTGAGAATGCCGGACGGAGTGTTCTACCACGTTGAACCGGGTAAGGGATGCCCGATATGGCATGGTCTTGAAATAGATTTCGGAGACGTAAAGGCTCAGATATAAGCAGTCAGCGCCGTTATATATGATAGGTTTGGCATAAGACTGTTCTCTGCGTGTTGGAGGACAGGCGCGGATAACATTATTTATAAAGGAGTATCTTTTATGAGCAAGAACAAAAATAAAAATAAAGCAAATAAACCCGAATCGGAGACGGTAAAAACAGCTCCCGCATCGGAAAGCGTACTTGATTTTGACGATGATGATCCCCTCGGAGCCACAAGCGTTTCAAAGAAAAGTCTTGTCATCTTCTTCCTTATCGATACTTCAGGATCGATGAGAGGCACAAAAATGGGTGAGCTTAACACCGTTATGGAAGAGCTTATCCCCGAAATCAGAAGAGTCGGAGAGGCGGATACGGATGTAAAGCTTGCGGTTCTGACATTCGCCACGGATGTAAAATGGATGTATCCTCAGCCTATAAATATCGAAGATTTTGAATGGACGCGTCTTAACGCGGACGGCGTTACAAGCATGGGCGAGGCATTCAAGGAGCTTTCCTCCCGAATGTCGAGAAACAGCTTCCTTAATTCTCCCTCGCTTTCGTTTGCTCCCGTTATCTTCCTTATGACGGACGGATATCCCTCTGATGATTATGTAAAGGGTCTTGAGGCTCTGAAGGCTAACAGTTGGTATAAATTCGGACTTAAAGCCGCTCTCGGAATCGGTTCGGAAGCTAACGATGATATGCTCGCGGAGTTTACGGGAACTCCCGATACGGTTGTTCACGCGTATTCGGGCGGACAGCTCGCTCAGATGATCAAGGTCGTGGCCGTAACAGCTTCGCAGATAGGAAGCAAGAGTATGACTCTCTCCGACGAGTCCAAGGGCGACGGCGAGGAAGGCAGCGATAATTACGCGGCGAAGCAGAAAATGCTCGGTCAGCAGATACAGGAATTTGTCAATAATCAGGATGAAACCGACAAGGTTCCTTTCGATATAGGCTGGTAAATATAAGTATGATCTGAAAGGAGAATTATCCATATGTTTAAGGGTTTCAGCCGCTCTGTAAGAGGCGCGAGCCACGAAACGAGCGGACTTCCGTGTCAGGACAGCTCCGCGCATAAGGTGACCGACCGCTATGCCGTTGCTGTAGTTGCGGACGGTCACGGAAGCAAAAAGCATTTCAGAAGCAATATGGGTTCAAAGTTTGCTGTTGAGGCAACGCTTGACACAATTGACAACTTTTACACGGACGCCGACGATTTCGAGGAAAAATTTCCGAAAAGTCATAAGTTTATTATAAAGAATATCGAAAAGCAGATAATCGCCAACTGGAATTCCAAGGTGTTCGCTCATCTTAAAAATAATCCCGTTACAGCGGAAGAAAAAAGCAAGTTCACGGACGAAGAATTCGAGGATATAAATCCCGAATCGTATTACGGAACGACTCTCATTGCCGTAATAGCGGGCAGAGGATTTTCATTCGGACTTCAGATAGGCGACGGAAGTCTTGTCGCTGTTTTTGAGGACGGTATTGCGGTCAATCCCATGGAATATGACGAATCCGCTCCGGCGAATATCACGTCTTCGCTCTGCAACGCAAGCGCGGCCATGATGTTCAACAGTTTTTATACCGATAAAAAGCAGATGCTTTCGGCGTTTGCGTCAACCGACGGTCTCTATACTTCTTTCGGAAGTGAGTATGATTTTATTGATTATCATACTATTATCACATCGCAGCTTGCTTCGTCCGAAGACGGTTTTGAGGAAACGATCTATAAGAATATTGTAAAGAGATCCCATTTCGGAACGCAGGACGATATTTCTCTTGCGGGAATATATAACGCGGAAAAAGTTTCCGAAAATGCGGAGCTTCTTGCAAAGCGCGTTGAGGAAAACAAACAGAAAGCCGGGGAAAGAAAGGCAAAGCTTCTCGGAAGATAATTTGAAGGGACAGGATACCTATGGAAATCAAAGCTTTTTACGGCACCGCAAAAAAATATGCTGAAAAAATAAAAAAAGAAAAGCCTGCGTATGCCTCGGAGAAGGACAGCTCACTTTGCATGATCATGGGCGACAACCAGGAGATATATTCCGGAATAACAAGCATAAATATCTTTGAGGGAAATGTTTCCGATGTTCATTCGGAGCGCGCGGCAATAACGTCTCTTATTACCGACAGCAAGAATGTTAAAGCAAAGCAGATGGTTATTGTTGCTTTCGAGGATATGAGTATTCAGACTCCATGTGAGGAATGTCTTGAATTTCTCATTCATGCGGACGCGGATAACGGTCAGTGTGAGGTTGTTCTTGCGGAGGATAAGTCGGAAACCGCTCTGAAACTCAAGTCAAAGACAGCGGGAGTTACGGAAAAATTCCTTAGCGAAAAAGAAGATGACAAACAGGATGAAAAATCCGTTCTCGGCGCTCCTGCGGAATATGTCAGCGGATTTGAGTTTGATGAAAGCAATCCTTTCTACGAACCTCCCGCAGATGAACAAAGAGATGTTGAAGCTCTCAATCAATCGGCTGACAATCATCAAAGCGCAGATGAAAGTTCGGAAGATACCGCGGATGCTGTGGAAGCGACAAATGATCAATTTGCTTCCGATCAGGTTGTTTCCCGATATTCCGATTCCGACGAAAACGTTATGAAGGAGAGGTCCGCGAATATTCCCGGAGACAGTGACAGCAAGGAAGAGAAACCCAAAAAGGAAACAAAATTCATTTCTAAGAAAGAGCTTCTCAGGCAGAGCAGAGAGATGAAAAAAATGGCTAAGCAGAGTGCCAAATACAATAAATAAAAAATTTGCCGTACAGATTTGCTGTACGGCAGTTATTTTTACTTGAATTTAACGCCCCATTTATTGCTCAGCTTCTGATAAAGCTCCATTTTTACTTTTGATTTCTGATTCTTATATAAAAGAATAAAGAAAACAGAAAAAACAACAGAAGCAATCGCTCCGATAATCAAAGAAACAGTGGACGCCTTTAACAGAAGAATCACAACGAGCCAGATAATAATCAGCGAAACAAGAATAAGCGGAAGTGAAAACGTTGCGAAAGTTCTGCTGTTTACCTTGATATAACGCATGATATCCTCTTTGGTGAAGGAATTGTAATTTCTCGCAATAAAAGAATCGTTTCTTGCCCATTTAAAAAATTCACCGAGTGATTTAAACTGTACCTCATAATTTTGTCCTGTTGCGGTTATTCTGTAATTAACGGTAATACCGCCGGGGTACGAACCGGCTGACATAACGTGTATGATACTGCCTGCTTCAGCCTGATTTTTCAAATTCCTGACTATAAGAAATTTTTCATCCACAGCATCATTGATGTCTTTCATTATGTATGCCATAAAACAATCTCCTCCCGAAGAAAAACAAGTATTAATCATATTTTATCCGCAGCATTTTCCGAAAATCGGTCGCGGACAAGCAGTGTCAACTCCGTCATTTTACATACTCTACGGAAAACCGAATTAATATATCCATATTAATTTTACCACATATCAAGCGAAATTGCAATATCTTGCGGGCTATTTTTACATTTTAAATAAAAACCAAGTCATTTCCATAGGAATTTCGATATAAATTCACAAACTTGCAAAGATTACTTAGATTCTTTTTCGTTTTTATCGATTATACTCCCGGCGAGTGTTTCGATTTCGGCCGCCAACTCCGCTATCGAGGCGGATTTTTCCTTAGTCTTGCTCATGTCTTCGTCAAGCTCCTCAAAGGAGCCAAGGGTTGTTTCGAGTATCCCCGCCATTTGTTTTATGCTGTTTTCGTCCATTTCGGTTTTCTTGCCGCAGAATGCAATAATATTTTTCAGCAGAGAATTAATGCTTGCCGACTTTTCACACACGTCGGCGGATAATCTGTCCGTTTCCTTGTTGTCGTCAATGATCCGCCTGATTTTTTCGGAAAGCACGGAGCATTTGTTTTTAATCTCTTCAATTTCCTTTTTGCCGCTGCCCGACCCGCTTTTGATGACGTTTATGCAGTTTTCCATGGTGTTCAGACCGCGGAATATCGCGACAGCCATGTCGTAGCAGGAGGGATATCCGCATACGCCGCAGTTGAAATTTCTTTGAGCGTCCGTTGTTTTTCCCATGGAATCAAAGATAGGTTCCAACTCTGAGAGAGTGGGGAATCCGGTAGGAGGTTCATTTCTGTAGCTTCTTAAAAAGTCCTCAATCTCCAGCTCATCATCGAATTTTTTGTAAAGCTTATCGTCAAACGAGGAATTTGAGCGGAACATTCCGACTTTGCTTTTTTGTTTGCTTTTAACCTCGTTCTGAATATTTTTCACATCCGCCAGGAGATCGAACAGTCCGCGGTCGGAGCCTGTTCCCGCTCCCATATGGCAGCCGTAGTCGCAGGAAAGCACATCAAATACATCGGGAAGAGCCTTCGAGTTCTGCTGTTCGGCATAGCTGTCCAACTCCTTATAGATCCTTTCCGCACCCGATGATGAAACAGCGTTCACATCGGGATTTCTCATGAGAATGTTATCCTTGTATCCGCCGGGGGACGAGAGCATATTTCCGAACTGACCTGCCATCTGGTCGTTGTATTGATAGTCCAAGTTGTCCTTGACAATTGTGGAGAGGATTATATCGTTTCTGTCAAAATAATCGAGAAGCTTTTTGAAAGTGACGTTATAATCGATGAAACCCGTATCGATAATTTCGGTTTTTTTGGCGATACACGGTGAAATATACGCAATGGGATTATTTCTTTTAAGATATTTTTTTATGTATATCGCCGCGCATACGGCGGGACTGTAGACGGGCGCAAGAAATTTACTGATCGATGGCTGATATATTTTTATGTAGTTTACAACTGCCGTGCAGTGCTGGCTGATGATATTGGCAGCTTTGCCCGAACTCATCGTGCCTTGGGTCGCCCATGCACAGATATCCGCGCCGAAAGCCTCGTCATAGATAAGAAGACTCTTTCTCTTGAACCATTCGAGAATACCCCGCCATTTTTGCGGATAAGCTGTTTTTATGGCGGGATCGAGAAGAATGATCGTTCTTTCGTTATCAAGACCCGACATGAATTTTTCGGTATCGTCGACGTAG
Organism: uncultured Ruminococcus sp.; assembly: GCA_964501705.1. Classification (GTDB taxonomy): domain Bacteria; phylum Bacillota; class Clostridia; order Oscillospirales; family Ruminococcaceae; genus RGIG4694. The sequence goes on from CAZCUQ010000001.1 coordinate 25,498, forward strand.
TCCCGAGCGCCGTGAGGGCATTTTCTGACACATTCTCCGCAGACTATACACTTCGAAGCATCGATGGAAAAGATAATTTTACCGTTGTCAAGCTTTTTGGCGGAGTTTGCTTCAGGCGCGGGGCAGCATCTGACGCACACGTTGCAGCCCGTGCATTTTTCGGGTCTTACTATGATGATATCTTTCATTTAAAAACACATCTCCTTAGACGGCAGAGCAGCTGCCGGATTATTTGCCGAGTGACGCTGCCTGCTTCGCGAGAGCATCGAGATCGATTTCACCGCCTTTTTTACCTTTTCCGCCATTTTTGTTTTTATCGTCGTTTTTACTGAGAGCAGCCGCCTGTTTTTCAAGCCGTGAGAGGTCGATACTTTCGGATTTGCTTGTTGAGTCATCGGTTTTTTTGCCCTTTCCGAGAGCGGCAGCCTGCTTTGCGAGAGCTTCAAGGTTGAGTTCATCGCTTTCGTCGGGATTCCTGCCGTTGAGAAGCTCCGCCTGGCGCGCAAATTCATCGAGAGCTGATTTGGCCTCATTGTTTGTGCTCTTGCCTGTTTTGTAATTGTAGTCGGGTTTTTTAAGAACGGGAGCGTCGGGAGTTCCTGGCTCGACCTTGGAGGGTTCTTTGAAAACGGGTATACCGCCGTTTGTCAGCTTATTTTCCGTTTTGGAAAGAAGTTCCTCGGTTTTGCCGATTTTCTGAATGCCGTTATCCTCAAGCGATCTGAAGAGTTCCTTGATATTTGCCATGGTTTCGGAGATCTCGCTGATATCCGAAAGCATAACGGCGCGCATATTATCGGAAGCGGTTTTCATTTTTTCGGAATCGTTTATGGATTTTGCTTCGATCTCCGCCGCTTTTTTCTCCGCTTCATATACTATTTTTGCGGCGTTGTTGTTTGCTTCGATTATCATATTGTTTACAAGCTTTTCCGTATCCGACTTAAGGGCGTCCGCCTGTTTCTGCGAATCCAAGACAAGCTCGTCTGCGGATTTCTGAGCTTCGATAAACACCTTGCTGAGAGCGGCTGTTCCGTTTGTGAGACTTTCGATTTTCCCGTTCAGATCCTTGATCTGCTTATTCTGAGATTCAACGGTAGCCCTAAGCTTTTCTATTTCTTCGGTCTTAGCCTTGGCATCGGCCTTTATTTCCTCGGATTCCGCCGTAAGCATCTGATTCCATGTATTGGCTTCGTTCAGCTTTGCGCGTGATTCTTCTATAATTTTTTTATATGTATCTTCAGCGGAAACGTCTTTTTTGAAGCCCTCGATAACGCTGTCCTTTTCAGCCGCCTGATTTTTAAGGTCAAAAATCTGAACATACAGAGATTCAATGAATCTGTTTGCATCTTCTTTGTCATAACCGCCGAATGCCGTTGTTTTAATAAAGCTTGTAGTTTCCATATTGATCCTCCTGCCGCATAATTTATTTATTTTTTTGATTCGGAGCCGTCCGAAAAAAAGATAACATGATATATTCGCAGTATACTGTTATAATTATATTATATTTTTCCGAATAAGTCAAGAGATAACCAATAATATTTCTCAAGTTTTACAATTATTATTGATTCTGCATAAAGCAAGCGGTTTTTATGAGGATGTACGGGTCACAGTTATTACCGTCAGAACAATAATCGCAAGCACGATAACGGCGGTTACAATGATTCGTCCGGCAGCTTTTGTCATAAGTACGATCCCCTTTTAAAAATTTTTTGAGTATTCGGTAAAATACCTTATATAATTATATCAAAAACCAAAAAGTTTGTCAAGTCAGAAAAACTTTCAAATCAGACCATACGCATGAGTTACAGAATAGTTACAAAACGATTTCTAAATTAACACACAAAATTTGTAAGGACTTTGAATTTAAATTGTCACTGAATCTTTAATAATTTGTAACAAAATTATGAGATTTGATATTCATGCGTATGCTCTGTCTTTTGCCGAAAACCCCCTTGACATATGATAAAAAAAATGTTATAATTATTGTTGCGTAAATATTTGTATGAAAAGGAGATTTGATTATGGCTGTGAAAAAAATAAAAATGTCTCAGGAGGGCTATAACGCCCTCGAAGAACGACTTGAATACCTTAAAAACGTTACAAGAAAGGAAATCGCCGAAAAATTAAAAGAAGCCCGCTCCCAGGGAGACCTCTCCGAAAACGCCGAGTACGATGCCGCCAAGGATGAACAGGGTATCATCGAGGGCGAAATAAAAGATATCGAATATAAACTCGCTAACTCCGAAATAGTCGATACCTCCGATCTTACCAACGATGAGGTCGGTATAGGCTCAAAGGTAAAACTCAAGGATCTTGACCTTGACGAGATAATGGATATACAGATCGTCGGCTCAACCGAATTCGACCCCGCAAATAATAAATTCTCCGATGATTCCCCACTGGGTATGGCAGTTATCAAGGCAAGAGTCGGCGATGTTGTAAGCGTTGAAGCTCCCGACGGAGTCATTAAAATGGAAGTAATCGAAATAAGTAAGTAATCAGTTCAGAAAGAGTGATCTATTTTGTCAGATAATCAGAATGTAAATGAAACAAACCGCCCGGAACAAACCGAAGAGGATATCAATATACTCAAAAAAGTCCGCATGGAAAAGCTTGCGGCTTTGAAAGCCAACGGCAAAAATCCGTTCGTTCAGACTAAATTCGACTTTGATTCCGACAGCGCATATATCAGAAATCATTACGAGGAAACCGAAGGAAAAACCGTAAAAGTCGCAGGCAGAATAATGACATGGCGTAAAATGGGCAAGGCTCATTTTATCAATATCTCCGACAGCACGGGAAAAATTCAGGTCTACGTCCGCATGAACGATATCGGCGAAGAAGAATTCAAAGAGTTCAAAACATGGGACATCGGCGATATAGTCGGGATTGAAGGCTATGTTTTCAAAACAAAAACAGAGGAAATATCTATCCATTGTCAGAAAATAACACTTCTTACAAAGAGCCTTCTTCCGCTCCCCGAAAAGTGGCACGGACTCAGGGATCAGGATATGAGATACCGTCAGAGGTATCTCGACCTTATCGTGAATCCCGATGTTAAGGACACATTCAGAAAACGCTCCGCGATCATTTCAGCAATAAGAAGATATCTCAACGGAAAGGGCTTTATGGAGGTGGAAACTCCCATGCTCGTTTCCAATGCGGGAGGAGCCGCGGCAAGACCCTTTGAAACCCATTACAACGCTTTGAACGAGGATGTCAAGCTCAGAATATCCCTTGAATTATACCTTAAAAGACTGATAGTCGGCGGATTTGACAAGGTTTACGAAATAGGCAGGGTTTTCAGAAACGAGGGCGTTGACGCAAGGCATAACCCCGAATTCACTCTCATGGAACTATATCAGGCATACACCGACTACAACGGCATGATGGATCTCACCGAGGATATGTTCGGATACGTCGCAAATGAAGTATGCGGAAAAACCTGCGTTCCTTACGGAGAATATGAAATAGATCTCGGAAAGCCATTTGAAAGGATCACCATGCTCGACGCAGTGAAGAAGTATTCGGGCGTGGATTTCAATCAAATAAATTCCCTTGAGGAAGCGAGAAAAATCGCAAAGGAAAAACACGTTGAATTTGAAGAACGCCACAAAAAGGGCGATATCTTAAATCTTTTCTTTGAGCAGTTCGTTGAGGAAAATCTCATTCAGCCTACCTTCGTTACCAATCACCCCGTGGAAATTTCTCCGCTCACAAAAAGAATTCCGAATAATCCCGACTATGTTGAACGCTTCGAGCTTTTCATCACGGGCAGAGAAATGTGCAACGCATATTCCGAGCTTAACGACCCCGTTGACCAGAGACTCCGCTTTGAAGAACAGGAAGAGCTTCTCAAGCAGGGCTATGACGAGGCAAATCACATAGACGAGGATTTTCTCCGTGCGCTTGAGATCGGTATGCCTCCCACGGGCGGTATCGGCTACGGCATAGACAGGCTTGTTATGCTTCTCACAAACAGCAGCGCTATACGCGATGTTCTGCTTTTCCCGACGATGAAATCATTAGACTGATAAACGCGCGGTAATATCGTAGTTTTTGAGGTCAGGCACTCGGTTTTGACCCCAATTCGATCCCAAAATAAAACGGCTGCGAAAAAAAAACCTGAGAATCAATTTCCATAACAGTAAAAACGGGTCTGAAAATCAAACTGTGTAAATGTTTTTAGAAAGTCGGGCAATCGGCTCTTTCACTCTTAAAGAGATTTTTCGGGAGCGTTCGTTAAATAACAGTAAATCTAAGCGTAAAGAGTTACAGATGCTTCCCCAAAAGAGGAAACAATGTGAGTCAATTCCAAACCATAGCGACAGCAGGAGAGAAGATAAGAAATGGGATCGCGAGAGAGAAACCAAAGGGGAGAGGAATTTTTTTCCTCTCCCCTTTGGTTTTCCCCCGCACCCCTGAAGCTCCGAGTTTATAACAAATGATAACCTGCTTGAAGTTATCCGTAAATTCGATAAGAAAAACAACAGTTGATTCAGGAAAAAAAGTATGTTATAATTTAAAGTAAAAGTACGGGAGCCGGAAAAAATCAACGACCGCTCCGCTTCATGATTAAAGGAAGGCAAAAAATATGAATAAACCTTTAGCGGATATTATCCGCCCCGAAACGATAGACGATATCGTCGGACAAAAGCATTTGTTCGGCGAGGGAAAACCTCTTCGGAGAATTATTGAAAATAAAAATATCCCGAATATGATATTCTACGGACCTCCCGGAGTGGGAAAGACTACCGCCGCAGGAATAATCGCAAAAACAAGCGGTCTTATGCTTCATAAGTTAAACGGCACTCAGGCGGGAATCTCCGATATCAAGGAGGTTATCGCCGATATAGATACACTCGCCGGCAGAAACGGTATCCTTTTGTATCTCGACGAAATACAGTATCTTAACAAAAAACAGCAGCAGTCTCTTCTTGAATATATCGAAAAAGGACAGATAACGCTTATCGCCTCGACTACGGAAAATCCGTATTTTTACGTATATAACGCAATTCTCAGCAGAAGCGCCGTGTTTGAATTCAAATCCGTCTGCGCAGAAGATATCCTTTCCGCAGTGAACCGCGCTTTCACATATCTTGCAAATGAAAACAGCGTGAAAATATCCGTGGAAAAGGGAACGGCGGAATTTATCTCCCGCTCTTCGGGCGGAGATGTCCGAAAAGCTATCGGCACTGCCGAACTCTGCTTCTACGCTTCGGAGGAAACTGACGGAAAGGTTATTGTCCGCCTTGAAACGGGAAAGGAACTTTCCGAAAAAAACAATATGCGCTACGACCGCGACGGAGACGAACATTACGACATTCTTTCGGCTCTCCAGAAGTCGATACGCGGCTCGGACGAAAATGCGGCTCTTCACTATGCCGCAAGGCTTATCGAGGCGGGAGATATAATCTCTCTGTGCCGCAGACTTCTTGTCACTGCCGCAGAGGATATAGGACTTGCTTATCCGCAGGCTGTAACTATTGTAAAGGCGTGCGTTGACAGTGCTTTGCAGTTAGGACTCCCCGAAGCGAGAATCCCTCTTGCGGACGCGGTCATTCTTCTTGCCACCGCTCCGAAATCAAATTCGGGGAAAATTGCTATAGACGCAGCTCTTGAGGATGTTAAATCGGTCGAAACGGGAAGTATCCCGCGCTGCCTGAAAAATAAACATTTCGACGGCGATGACGCTGAAATAAAAGGACAGTTCTACAAATATCCCCATGACTACCCGAATCATTATGTTAAACAGCAGTATCTTCCCGATGCGTTAAAGGACAGAATATATTATAACTTCGGAGACAATAAGGCGGAACAGGCGGCGCTTATGTACAGAAATAAGATCCTTGGGGAGAATAAGCGGAAATAAATCTGAATATACTCATAATACAAGCTTTACATTGGAGGAAATGTTATGAGAAAATTCAGGTGGGATTCCGCCCTTGCGGGACTGATTCTATGTGTGGGAATAGGCGCGGTGTGCTACTCCGCCGTCGGAACGGAAAACGCCGTCTTTGTAAATACCGTTCCGAACGATGAAACTATTCTTGTGCTTGACGCGGGACACGGCGGCATTGACGGAGGATGTTCCTCGGCGGACGGTGTTCCCGAAAAGGGAATAAATCTGAATATTATGCTGACGATAAAGGATATGGCGGATATCTTCGGCTACGAGACGGTGACTACAAGAGAAACGGATACTTCCATTCACGACAGCGGCGTTGAGGGAATTCGCGCCCAGAAAATATCCGATATGGAAAATCGTCTTGAAATATTTAACAAGAATCCCAATTCCGTCTGCATTTCAATTCATCAGAATACATACACCGACCCGAAATTCAAGGGCGCGCAGATGTTCTATTCCTCGGCAAATCCCGAAAGCGAATCGCTCGCGCGGATACTCCAGGGACTTTTCAAGGAGAATATCCAGCCGTATAATGACAGGGAAACGAAGCTTTGCGGAAGTGAACTCTATCTTTGTCATTTCTGCAAAGCTCCGGCGGTAATGGCAGAGTGCGGATTTCTTTCAAACGCCGAGGAAGCGGAAAACCTCAAAAACGAGGACTATCAGAGAAAAGTCGCTTTTACCGTGTTTGAGGGATTTTACAAGTTTCTGGAATCGAGAAATGCCTGACGTTTTTTCAAAAACACGCAAAACGCCCGCAAAAGCGGGCGTTTTTTCGGTAAAAGTATTGATTTTACGCAGCCATACTTTTCAGTGTGTCCTGCATTTCGCTGTACATCGAATCGGCGAAAATACCGTATCCGCGCAGGGGATCGCTTACGAAAACGTGAGTCACGGCGCCTACAAGCTTTCCGTTTTGTATGATGGGGCTGCCGCTCATTCCCTGGACGATTCCTCCCGCTTCGTTAATGAGACGTTCGTCGGTGACTTTTATTATAAGATTGTGACTTTTAGGAGAATCCGAAATATCCGTCTTAACGATCTCGATTTCATACTGTTCGGGGCTTGAGCCGCAGATCGTCGAAAGAATGAAAGCCGGTCCCTCCGTGACTTCCTGTCTCTGCGCTATGGGAAGCGCCGCCGAAAACACGGGAGCGCTGTCAAGCACGCCGTACAATCCTTCTTCGCAGTTGCGGTTTATTGTTCCTATGCTACTGTCTGTCAGAAATGCTCCCATAAGTTCTCCGGGATTTCCGTCCGAGCCTTTTTTTACTCCCGTTATTATGACGTCCGCCGCCTCGCCGCTGCAAAGAGGAAGAATTTCTCCGGTATCAACGTCGCAGACGGGATGTCCCAGCCCCGCGAAGGCTCCGCTTGACGGGTCGTAAAAGGTCATGGTTCCTATTCCCGCAGAGCTGTCACGAAGCCACATTCCCGCGTGATAGGCGTTATCGTCCGAGGACAGGACAGGCTTTAAAAAGAAAACGGTTTCAAGTCCGCTGCGGAGTACCTTGACTCCGATGGTTTTTCCCTTGCTTGCTCTGACGGCTGCATCGATATCCTCCGTTGAGGAAACATCCTTTCCCGAAACGGATATAATAACGTCGCCTTTTTTTATTCCCGCGTCTCTTGCGGGAGAAACAAGCGTCCCATCCGATTCAAAGCTTGTGATATTAACTACCATAACTCCATCGGTCAGCATTTTGATACCGAAAGGTATTCCGCATGGGATAACCGCAGCTTCGTCCACCTCGCAGACGCTCACGTCCTTTATCGGAAAAATTCCGAAGAGCTTTAACGAAACGCTTTTCGTTTCCATAGAGCCGCTTGAAAAATCAGCCGCGCAGTTTTTGACGCCCGCCGAGTCAAATGCTGCCATAATTCCTATATCGGATTCAAATTCGAGCGTTGAGCCTTTAGTTACATAATACTTGTCCGGCAGGCATATATTATAGTGAACGATAAGCCCTGCCGCCGCCGCCGTGAGTATCCACAAAACGGCGCAGAATAATCTTGCTGCTTTAAATGATAGATTTTTCGCTTTATATACCTCCCTCCGCTGCATACACTTTCCGTTTTTTCGGAAAAAATGCGCCTTAAAACCGACAGTATAAAGGCAAACCGCGAAATCACGCTTTTTTCTTAAATGAAAATTATTTGTTTTTTCGTTATTCGGGCTTAATATATTTATCTGCAAAAAAAGCCTCAAATATAAATTAAAAAATATAGCAGTTACTTTCACAGTGAATTTTTTCAGCTTATTTATTATTGTAACAAAATTACAGGAAAATTTTCGTCGAACGGTAAAAAATTATTCTGACTTTTTTTGTTTGTTTTGGGATGATTCTGCATAAAAAACTGTTTATTTTATAAGAACATTAGTTAAAGTGCATAAAAAATAAACGGAATTTTAAAGCTTATGTAAAAATTATTAAAAAGCTATTGTAAAAAAATTTGAAACAGTGTATAATATTCTTATATAATAATGCGTCTGTGTTGTTACATTTAGACAAAAACATATTAAGGAGCGATCTATCCATGAAAGACTATTTTGCCGAAAACATAAGAAATATTGCTATTGCGGGTCATTCAGGCTCGGGGAAAACCACCCTTGCCGAAGCCATGCTTTATAAATCGGGAAATTCCGACAGGCTCGGAAAAACCGCCGACGGGAATACCGTCTGCGACTTCGACCCGGAGGAAATTAAAAGAAAAGCGTCACTCAGCGCTTCCGTGGCTTCCTTTGAGACTAACGGAATAAAGATCAATCTTCTTGACGCACCCGGTCTTTTCGATTTCGAGGGCGAATCGATCGAGGCTATCACCGCCGCCGATACGGTTCTTATCACTGTTTCCGCAAAATCGGGCGTTAAGGTCGGCACCGAAAAGGCTTACGAAAAAGCCTCCGCTCTTAAAAAAGCGAAAATGTTCGTCGTTACAAAGGTAGATGATCCCGATGCCAATTTCTATAACGTGCTCACAGACTTAAAAACGGTGTTCGGACCTACTGTCTGCCCCGTTATCGTTCCGGTTATAAATAATCACAAGGTCGTTTCGTATGTGAATCTCATCGAAATGAAAGCATATACCTACGATGAAAAGGGCGGCGCCGTCGAAACCGAAATGCCTACGGCTGAGATCTCCGAAAAACTCGAATACCGTATCGACGGACTTATCGCGGCATTCTCCGAGGCTGTTGCGGAGACTGACGACGAGCTTATGGAAAAATTCTTCGAGGGTGAGGCTTTCACTCAGGACGAACTCGTTCACGGTCTTCACAAGGGAATGAATTCGGGCGTTATCACTCCCGTTGTATGCTGCTCCGATATCACGATGGGCTGTATAGATATGCTCCTTAAAGAAACGGAGCTTCTCATGCCCTCTCCCGCAGATGTTCCCGCAGTCAGCGCAATGGCGGGTGACGATATCATCGAAACGAAATATGACAAAAACGCTCCCGCGGCAGGCTTCGTATTCAAAACGGTTGCCGATCCGTTCGTAGGAAAAATGTCCTTTATCAAGGTCATGGACGGCGTGCTGAAATCGGGCGGGGATTATGTCATAGGCAAAAACGGCAATCCGGAAAAGCTCGGCAAGCTATACACCGTTACGGGCAAAAAACAGACGGAGGTATCCGCCGCTTACGCGGGAGATATCGTTGCGGCGGTAAAAATAAGCGCCGATACCTGTGATACCATCTGCTCCGCAGAGAGAATAATAACATATGATGAAATGGAATTTCCGAAGCCCTGCTTCAGTCTTGCGGTCTCGGCAAAGGCTCAGGGTGACGAGTCTAAGATATCCGCGGGTCTTTCGAGACTTCTTGAAGAAGATAAAACACTCAGCGTGACCCAGAATCCCGATACAAAGGAAACAACTCTTTCGGGTCTTGGTGAACAGCATCTTGATGTGGCGGCGGCTAAGCTTAAAGCAAAGTTCGGCGCGGACGTTAATCTCACCGTGCCCAAAATCTCCTATAAGGAAACTATACGCAGGAAGGTGAAGGCGGAGGGCAAGCATAAGAAACAGTCGGGCGGTCACGGTCAGTACGGTCACGTATGGATAGAATTCGAGCCTTGTATTTCCGATTCTCTCGTATTCGAGGAAAAGGTATTCGGCGGCGCGGTTCCGAAGAATTTCTTCCCCGCAGTCGAAAAGGGTCTTCAGGACAGCATGAAGAAAGGCGTTCTTGCGGGATTTCCCGTAGTCGGCGTAAAGGCTGTTCTCGTGGACGGCTCGTATCACCCCGTGGACAGCTCCGAAATGGCATTCAAGACCGCCGCTTCCATTGCCTACAAGGAGGGCATGAAGCAGGCTGACCCCGCTATACTTGAGCCTATCGGAAAGCTTCTCGTAAGCGCTCCCGATACGAATACGGGAGATATTATGGGCGACCTCAATAAGAGAAGAGGAAGAGTTATCGGTATGAATCCCGTAAAGAAAGGCTATACTGAGATAGAAGCGGAAGTTCCTATGAGAGAAATGCAGTCGTTTACGACTCAGCTGAGACAGATCACCAGAGGAAGAGGCACTTTCTCGCTTGAATTTTTAAGATATGAGCAGCTTCCCTCCAATCTTGTTTCGGACGTAATTGTCTCGGCAGGAAATACATCGGACTGACATATAGCTGACGCGTAAGCTTTTGAGACGTTTGCCTGTATGGAAATTAAATGCCGCTTCTTTCCGAAAGGAATGACGGCATTTCTTTTTTATATAATATATGAGGTTTGATTGCCGCTTTCAAGAAAAATTCAAATAATATGTTTATATTGTATATTGACTTTTTTTGAGAAATGGGATAAAATGTGTATAAGTGGTATTTTAATCGGATTATTTTTTATAAAGGATTTGATTTGAAAAAATGAAATTTCAGAAGATACTCGGCGCGGTTTTTGCGGCGGCAGTTGCCCTGTCTGCTGTTTCGGGAGCTGCTTTCGCCGAAAAGAAAAACGATAATGACGGCAAAAATAACGAAGCTGTCGTCAGAGCTACAATGTGCTTTGATAACAGCAGCTCGGAGAAATATCTCAATTTGTTCGGAGATACGGAGGAAACGGGACTTTCTTACGCAATTACGGTTCAGGAATCCGTAAACGACGGCGCTCTTTGTCTTTCGGAGGACTGTACCGAAGCACCGGCAGATACCCATAATACGGGAATTTATTTCAAAAGCTCGGATTTCGGACTTGAAAATTTTGCGGGCTGCACACTTACGGTCAGCATTTATCCCGAAAGTCCCGGAGCGGATATGATTGAATTCTATTCGGAGGGAGACGTTTTTCTGTCTGAGGAAATAAAAGTAACCGCAAATCCGAGATGGACGCCTGTTACGCTTAAAATTCCCGACGATAACAATAATACTGTATTCGGCGTGCTTGTTACCTCATCGGACATGATAAAAGGTCCCGTATGCTATGTTGACAATCTTTGCGTTTACGACAAAAACGGTAATATCGCGGAAAATGTGGGCGATTATCAGAGCATTGCGGACGCTGAAAGCACAGAAACATTCAACTATGTTATGATGATAATCGTATTTATTCTTTTGATAGTTGCCGTTGTGGGCGGAGTCGCTTATTATATTTTCAAATACGTAATAAACAGATACAGATGATTTTTTCCCGTCGGACAGCTTTCCGGCGGGATTATAATTTTTTGCGCCCCGGAATAAACCGCTTGACAAAGGTAAATAAATGTGGTATAATTTTCTAAGTTGATTTTGGACAGTTTGTCTTTTTAAGGAGTGATTATTTTGGAGCTTATTGCAAAAAGAGTAAACGGAACTGCGGATGTTACCCCGTTGGAGAGCTGTAAGTGGCGGACAGTTGAAAAAATATGCCGCGACAGTGCCGAAAGCTATGGCTTTAAGGAAATACGTGTTCCGACCTTTGAAAGTACCGAGCTTTTTGTTCGCTCCGTGGGTGATACCACCGATGTGGTAACTAAAGAGATGTTCACCGTTACGGGAAGGGAAAGTACGTTTACCCTCCGTCCCGAAGGCACTGCGGGAGTTATCCGCGCTGTGCTTGAAAACGGTATGTTGAACGACGCGCTTCCTCAGAAGGTTTATTATATCCTCTCCTGCTTCCGCCACGAAAAGCCTCAGGCAGGCAGACTTTGGGAATTTCATCAGTTCGGAGTGGAAATGGCGGGAAGCGGCTCTCCTTTCGCCGACGCGGAAGCGATAAGTCTCGCGAAAAATACCATCGATCGTTTCGGCCTGAAAAATGTCGCGCTGAATATTAATTCCATAGGCTGTCCCGAATGTCGGAAAAAGTATTACTCCGCTCTCAGGGATTTCCTGAAACCTCATTATGACGAGCTTTGCGATACCTGTAAGAGCAGATTCGAGAAAAACCCGATGAGAATCCTCGACTGCAAAAGCGAGATATGCCGGAATATCGCCGAGGACGCTCCCGTCGTTATCGATTATCTTTGCGAGGACTGTGCCGCTCACTTTGAAAAACTGAAAAGTATTCTTGACGGCATGGGAATAAATTACACCGTAAATCCCAAAATAGTAAGGGGTCTTGATTATTACACAAAAACAGTATTCGAGTTTATCGCGGGCGAGGGCAAAACAAAAGGAACCGTCTGCGGCGGCGGAAGATACGATAAACTGATCTCCGAAATGGGCGGAAAGGATACCCCCGCTCTCGGGTTTGCTATGGGTCTGGAAAGAATTATCCTTAATATGGAAGCGCAAAAATGCGATTTTAACGGCGATGCCTTGATCGATATTGAAGATTATATAGAAATCTGGCTGAACTTTACAAACAACTGATACCGAGGGGCTGTGTACAAAAAAG
>CAZCUQ010000001.1:38224-67987 GCA_964501705.1 uncultured Ruminococcus sp.
TTTTCAGGAGCCGAAAAGATGCGATATATACATCGCTCCCATGGGAGAAGAGGCGGCACTCGCAGCTATGAAGCTTACGGACGCTCTTCGCAGGGACGGCGCCGCAGCCGAAACAGATCTTATGGGACGTTCGCTCGGAAAACAAATGAAATACGCAAATACTTTAAAGGCAAGATTTCTGCTTGTCATAGGCGGCAACGAACTCTCTTCGGGTATCGGAAAACTTAAAAACATGGATTCGGGCGAAAGCACGGAAATATCTTTGGGAGATGATTTCTGTAAGATATTTACAGCTCACCTGATGGCGGAAATGGTTGAAGGAACCTTATGAATATAGAAATTTACGAGGGCGAAAAGCTTCTTTTTACGGATGATTGCGATAAGCTTCGGGAAAAGCTTTCCGAGGGAAACGATTCCGTAAAAAGCGATGTCGATAAAATGTATGAATATTACCGAAACGGGAGTACCGTAAAAGCTGACGTTCTCGATATTATCACTGCGGACAAGCTTGACGCGGAGTATTCCAAAAACGTTTTCTGGCTTATGAAGATCATTACCGATCAGGGAATTATGGATAAAATATCTCCGCAAAGCAGAATAAACATCATAAAAAACGTGATCCCCGTTATATCGGCAGTCACAAAATCTCACGAGCTTGCGATAAAACGTAAAAGATCCGTTATTAATTTCGTAAACACCATATCGGAAGAAAACAGGCGCGTTATCGACGGAAAGAATACCGTTGACGGCGCTATGGAAAAAATCGTGTCGGCGCTTCCGTCAAAAAGCGCGGGAAAAAAGGAATATGAATCCCGACCCGAATTTCTTAATATCCTCCGACATACGGAGGAAATGTCAAAAACCTGTGCCGATCCCGAATATACGCGCATAATAAATGAATATATCTCTGAAATAACAGAGTAAGTAAAAATCGGAGGAATAATTATGTATATCAACTGTCTTGACCTTGAAGGAGTTCTCGTTCCCGAAATATGGATAGCCTTTTCCGAAGTCTCTAAAATTCCCGAACTTAGGATCACTACCCGCGACGAACCCGACTATGATAAGCTGATGAATTACAGGATAAAAATTCTAAAAGAACATAATCTCGGAATTAAGGAAATCCAGAGCGTTATCTCCCTTATCGACCCTATGGACGGCGCAAGGGAATTTCTTGACGAACTTCGTTCGTTCTCTCAGGTCATTATTATAAGCGATACCTTTGAACAGTTTGCGGGACCTTTGATGAAAAAGCTCGGTATGCCGACAATATTCTGCAATGCCCTTGAGGTGTCGGAAAACGGAAGGATCACGGGCTTTAAAATGAGAACCGAAAACTCGAAGTATTCTACCGTAAAGGCTCTTCAGTCCATAGGCTATGACACTATCGCCATGGGTGACAGCTACAATGATCTCGGAATGATAAAGGCTTCAAAGGCGGGATTCCTGTTCAAATCCACCGATAGGATAAAGGCGGATAATCCCGATATTCCCGCTTACGAGAATTATAAAGACCTTATGTCGGCTATCAGAAACGCTATGAATTGAAAGGAAGACTACTTAAAATGGCAGATACAATGAGCGGACTCAAAAGAAGCAAAGCCTGTGCGGACGTGCTTGCGGCGGGAGAAGAGGTCACTGTCGGAGGCTATGTTCAGAAAATTCGCGATCTCGGAAACCTTATTTTTATAGATCTTCGCGACAGAAGCGGTATCGTTCAGCTCGCATTCGACGACAGCACCGACAGGGCTGTCTTTGAAAAGGCGTCGTCGGCAAGAAGCGAATTCGTTTTAATGGCAAAGGGCATCGTAAGAGAACGTGAAAGCAAAAATCCCGATATCAAAACGGGAAACGTTGAAATATTCGTAACCGATTTGAGAATTCTCGCAAAGGCACAGACTCCGCCCTTTGAGATAGTTGACGACAGCAATACCAATGAGGAGCTTCGCCTTAAATACCGCTATCTTGATCTCAGACGCCGTCCTTTGACGGATAATATTATTTTACGGAGCAAAATAGCAAAATCAGCAAGGGACTTTTTCTATGAAAACGGCTTTATCGAAATAGAAACTCCCATGCTTATCAAATCCACTCCCGAAGGCGCAAGAGATTATCTTGTTCCGTCAAGAGTTCACCCCGGAAGCTTCTATGCTCTTCCGCAGTCTCCGCAGATATATAAGCAGCTTCTCATGATAGCGGGCTTTGAAAGATATATTCAGCTTGCAAGATGTTTCAGAGACGAGGATCTCCGTGCCGATCGTCAGCCCGAATTTACTCAGATAGACCTTGAAATGTCTTTCGTTGACGTGGACGATATCCTTGAAATGGCGGAAAATTTCATTAAGCGTCTTTTCAAGGATGTTCTGAATACAGATATCCCGACTCCTCTTCCGAGAATGAAGTACACCGAGGCAATGAACCGCTTCGGTTCGGATAAGCCCGATACTCGCTTCGGCATGGAGATTGCCGATATCTCCGAAACCGTAAAAGATATAGATTTTGTTGTATTCAGATCCGCTCTCGAAGCGGGCGGTTCGGTAAGAGCGATTACCGCAAAGGGCGGAGCTAAGATATTCTCCCGCAAGGAAACGGATAAGCTTACGGAATATGTAAAGGGTATAGGCGCAAAGGGTCTTGCGTATATCAGATGGACAGAGGACACACCCTCCTGCTCATTCAATAAATTCTTAAAGGACGGCGAGCTTGACGCCATAGCGAAGGCTGTCGGAGCCGAAAAGGGCGACGCTGTGTTTATCGTTGCGGATAAGAATAATGTTGTTCTTTCCACTCTCGGAGCGCTTCGTCTCAAATGCGCAAAGCAGATGGACATTATCCCGGAGGGAAAATTCAATTTCCTGTGGATAACGGAATTTCCGTTCTTTGAATGGAACGAGGAAACAAAGCATTGGGACGCAATGCATCACCCGTTCACAATGCCGATGGACGAATGTATCAAGTATCTTGACGATGCTCCCGAAAAGGTCTTTGCAAAGGCTTACGATCTTGTTCTGAACGGAACGGAGCTTTCAAGCGGATCTATCAGAATAACCGATTACGAATTGCAGCAGAAGATGTTTGAAAAGCTGGGTCTTACCGATGAGGAAATCGAAAGAAAATTCGGATTCCTCGTTGAAGCGTACAAGTACGGCGCGGCTCCTCACGGAGGTATGGGTATAGGTCTTGACAGACTTTCCATGATAATGTGCGGCACCGACAGTCTCAGAGATGTAACGGCATTCCCGAAGGTACAGAACGCAAGCGAGCTTATGTCCGAGGCTCCCGCTGAGGTCGATAAGGAAAGTCTTGACATTCTGGGAATTTCAGTAAATGAAAATAAGTAATATTTTAGCATTTGCTCTTGCCGCGGTCATAGGTCTTTCGGGCTGTGCGGGAAAAAAGGAAAACGAAAAAATATCCGAAACCGCCGCACAGACAACGGTTTCGGAATCAAAAGCGGAGGAATCGGAAATGATAAGACCTGAAAGACCTGTATTTACAAAGAGTGATAAGCTCATAGCACTTACCTTTGATGACGGACCGAATATCACTACCACGCGTGCGGTTCTGGATAAGCTTGAGGAATATGAAATTGTCGCCAGTTTCTTTCTCATCGGCGACAATATTACGGGAAATTTTGACGAAGGCTCCATGAGAGTTGCAAAACAGGCCTGCGATATGGGCTGTGAGATAAATTCTCACTCGAAAACTCACAGCGATATGACAAAGCTTACACCCGAAGAAATAAAGGCGGAAATGGATTTCACCGCCGAAAAGATAAAGGAAATTACGGGCGAATACCCCGCATTCTTCCGTCCCCCTTACATAGCGGTGAATCAGACAATGTTCGATAATATTGATATTCCCTTTATCTGCGGCTTCGGCTGCAATGACTGGGAAGCGGAGATAACTGCCGGGCAGAGAGCCGAGAAAGTTCTGTCACAGGCAAAGGACGGAGCGATAATTCTTCTTCACGATATGCAGGGAAATACCGCGACAGTCGAGGCTCTCGATACGATAATCCCCGCTCTTAAGGAAGAGGGATACGAGTTCGTCACAGTGAGCGAGCTGTTCGCCGCAAAGGAAATAACTCCCGTATCGGGTATAGTATACTCCTATGCGGATCAGAAAAGCTGAGACAAAGCATAGGTTTTATTGAAAAAGACGGCGAAGTAATCTCCGTCTTTTTCTATTATCCTGAAAACTGTCATGTTGTCGGGATAGATAACGCTGTAACAGCGCTCGTAAACTATCACATACAGCAGAAATGTGACAATGCAGAGAATTATAAATACGGTTGCGAAAAAAATAATCCTTAAAAGCATTTCCTTTTTGGAGATGTCGGGCAGAGAAATATATTTCATTTTTTTATTCCTTTTCGTTTTTAAACATTTTTCCGAGCGTTTGTCCGATAAGCTTTGCGGAATACTTTGCCTGTGCGAGAGTATTTGCGTGAGAGCCTACCTCAATAAGAAGAGAGCCTGCCGTAATATCCTGATTGTAATGCCTGTAATCGAAAAGCACGGGACGCGTAAGCGTGGGATTATCCGATTCAAGCGCGGATTCGAGAGCAGAGGCGAAGATAAGATTTTTCCTGAAATTCGGCATATTCATCGTACCGTCGTCCGCTCCGCATATTATCATTATCTGAGCGGCTTTTTCCCCGTCGATTTCGGTTACGGCAGCTACTCTTTCATCTCCGCGTTCGATTGCGTCACGGTGGATATCGAGAACTATCTTTATCGTCGGGTACTGCCTGATTATATTAAGGACAGTTTCCCTGCTTCTGTCGTAGGAACCGTTATAGTCGGGGTAATCGTGTACGGTCGTATCGTGGATAACTCCTATGCCGCATTTAACGATCTCATCGGCGATGGCGTTTCCGACCGCGACCATATTTTGGTTTTCATCGAGTATTCTTGAGGCGCGGTTAAGATCGTAGAATTCTCTTTCCTCATCCTCGTAACATTCGGTGGTATGGGTGTGCATGATCAGGATCTCCGGAGTTCCATCGCCTTTGATCTCAAAGGGCAGAGGTTCTTCGGAAAGATCTGTAAGCTCCTCCCGTGAGAGGCTCGTAAGATTTCTTATCTGACCGCCGTTTCGGAGGTCTATGTAAGTGTCGCCCGATCCTTTTCCGAAGGTCTCGGATATTATTTTCCCGCCCGGTTCAAAGCTGTCATCCGAAAACGAAGTTTTTGCCGTATCCGGAGAATCGGAGTAAACGTCCTCGTTTTGCGAAGACGGATAGAGATAATTTTCTCCCGAAATAAAGTCCTGTTCATCGAGTGAGTATTTATGATATCCGGTTTCTTCCGCCGGGGTCGTTTCAGTCTGAGTTTCTTCCGCAGTCTGCGGAGGACTGTTTGCTTCCTGCTCCGTTTCGGGCAGGACGAAAAAGATCTCGGAGGATATCCTTGAAGATTCCCTGAGAAAATAAATCAGCGAATCCCTTTTTACAGCCGACAGAAGAACTGTGGAAAATGTGAATACTACAAATGCTCCCGCCGATATTCTTTGAAGAAAAAGCTTTTTATCCGTTATTGCCCGCATTTTTTATCATCCTTTCATTTTGGTCTAATATATTATATACCGAAATGAAAGAAAATATACAAATTGCTACTCTTCAATATAATGTTCCCTTACGGTTCCCAGAAATCTCGAAATCAGAAGAAAAACTCCGTAAACAACTATTCCCGCGATATTTGTCACAATAAATTCGGGAATGAAGTAATCCGTGAAGATTCCTCCGCTTTTGTCATATCCCCACAGAAGATAAAAGAAAATATAATGCAAAATCCCCTGAACAAGAGTGACAGCCATATCCATAATGAGAAAATTTATGAATTTTCTTCTGAAAATAAACAGAAAGAAAAGCGACGTCATCATAGAACATAAGCCTAAAATTATTCCATTGAAGCTGATGAGCGTTCCCGATGCAATATCGGTGAGAAGTCCGCAGACACATCCGCAAACGGCGCAGTACACTGGCGAATCGTTCTCGAACATTCCCGCGCATACCGCCATTGAAACAAGCAGCAGCGGAGTATGAAAAGGGAGCTTTGCCGTTGTCATAAAAACAAACGCCATAGCCGCAAGCGGGAAATATATCGTTCTTCGGATAATAAGATTTCTCCGCTCGGTTTTGAGCTTCAGCTCTATATTCATCTTTTTCATCGGGAAGGACTGTCCTTTTTAATATTTTACGGAGTTTCGTCCGCTGTAATGTCATCAAGAGAGACTTCGGGCTGTTTTTCGTTTACAAAGCCGGTTATGACGAAAACATCGGTAACACCCGCAGGACTTACCGAGGGCTTGACGAGAGCGTATTTTGAAAGTCCGCTGTCCTCCGTGCCGACCTCCGTGACTGTGCCTGCAAGAAGTCCCGACGGATAATTTTCGCTTCCCGACGTTACTATAATATCTCCGACATTTATTTCCGAGCTTTTTTCTATGTAGCTCATCTTGCAGAGTCCGTTTTTTGAATTTTCATATCCGCCCTCGATTATACCTGTTGCGCCTGTTTGCAGGCAATATACGGAGATCGCCGTTTTAGGCGAAAAAAGAGTTCTCACGCAGGACGACTGAAAAGAAACGTTATAGCACACGCCGACTATTCCCTCCGATGTAACAACGGGGTCACCGGGGGAGATGCCGTTTTCGCTTCCGCCGCTTACCGTAAAGCTTTGGTACGGATCGTTCGCGGTTCTTGCAATGACCGTACAGGGAGGAGAAAAAGTAAAGCTTTCGTTCTGTGACGTCAGAGAGAGCATTGTCCGCAGATCTTCATTTTCTTTTTTCAGGCTTTCGTAGTCGATAAGTTCGTTTTTCAGCCGGTTTATCTCCGATTTGAGAGAATCGTTTTCATCCTTGTATTTTTCGGCGTTTGCGAGCATATCGAGAGACGAATAAACGCTGTCCGAAATGGAGTGCGAAAGCTTCTGAAACGGAGCGATTATTCTTCCCCAGATATCGCTTCCGGGGTCTGAATAACCGTCGGTGGTCACGGAGTATATCATTACTCCGAGCAAAAGCGCGAGAATCCCCGCGATAACTTTAAAGCTTATGCTGTGAAAAAAATCTTTTATAATAATCCCCGCCTTATCATTTTCAGATCATTATCGGTATCAGTCGAAGGAAAGCACCTCGCCGAGCTTCTCGCTTTCATCGAGTACCTTGCCCGTACCCGCCGCAACGCAGTCGAGAGGATTTTCCGCGATATATACGTTCATTCCCGTTTCTTCCGAAAAGAGCCTGTCGATCCCGCTTATAAGAGCGCCGCCGCCGGCGACTGTTATGCCGTTGTCTATAAGATCGGCCGCAAGCTCGGGAGGAGTCTGTTCCAGAGTAAGCTTTATTGCTTCAACGACATGAGAGATAGGTTCGGCGAGAGCCTCTCTTATTTCGTCGGAAGAAATTGTAATATTTTCGGGAAGACCGTTCATCAGATTTCTTCCCTTGATCTCGCGGAATTTTTTTTCTTCGACGGGAAACGCGGAGCCGATGGATATTTTAACGTCCTCCGCGGTTCTTTCGCCGATAAGAAGATTATATTTTTTCTTGATATAATTTGTAATAGCGTTATCGAACGCATCGCCCGCAACTCTTACGGAGCGGGAAGAGACTATTCCGCCGAGCGATATGACCGCGACCTCCGAGGTGCCTCCGCCGATATCCACTATCATGGAGCCCATAGGTTCCGATACGGGGAGTCCCGCTCCGATAGCGGCAGCCATAGGTTCTTCCACTATGCTTACTCTTTTTGCGCCCGCATTTTCGGCGGCTTCTCTCACTGCGCGTCTTTCGACAGCCGTAACGCCCGACGGGATACAGATAATAACGTTGGCTTTTGTGAACCATGCGCCTTTAAGCGCCTTGGCGATAAATTCGGAAAGCATAACGGTAGTAAGTTCAAAATCGGCGATAACGCCGTCTTTAAGGGGGCGCACGGCATTTATCGAACCTGGAGTTCTTCCGATGACCTCCTTAGCCTCCATACCTACGTAACGGGGTCTGTCGTTACGTGCGTCGACCGCCACGACCGACGGTTCTCTTATAATAATCCCCTTACCCTTCATATAAACGATAGTATTGGCGGTGCCGAGGTCTATGCCTATATCGCGAGTAAACATTTTTATATTCTCCTTTGTTTTTCTTTTGTTCTTTTATTTTTTATCTTTTTCTTTTTTTCGTCAAAATTCGATACATATTTATTATACCACGGTTTTTATTTTACTACAACAGATTTTTGAAAAATATTTTGAAGAAAAACAATTTTTCTTTTTTGGGCAGAAAAGGTTATTTTTTTTACAAAAAATTAGTCAAATCGACTATTAAAGGAAAAATTCCGGGATTTTTTTGGAAATATGCGTTTTCCATGCAGGCTGTCTATATTTGAAGCTATCCGAAAATCCGGCAAAAGCGGCATCAAATAAAATCGAACCTGCGGAATAAAAAATCACCGGAACGGCGGACAATCATCTTTTCACAAAATTTTCATTAAATTTCGTCATTATGATTAATGACAAAACTGTCGGATTATGTTATAATATATAAAATACAGAAAAAAGAAGGAATAACATAAACGCAGGAGGTTTGTTACCTTGAAACATAAATTTACCGCGCGTGTTTTCTCGCTGGCGCTGTCTGCCGCGGTGTGCATGGGAGCAATGAACGCAAACCGTATCGGAGTAACGGCGGATAAGGTATCCGAGCTTGAAGCCGAAATAGCGGCAAATCAAGCGGCTATCAGTGAAAAACGCGAACAAATGAAGGATCTGGAGGATAAGGCAGGCTCCGCAAAGGAATATATCAGTGCGCTTTCGGATAAAATGACACTTCAACAGGAAAATATCGATATAATAAATAATCAGATAGCTTCCCTTGAGGAGGATATTAGTGAAAGAAAAGATGATATAGCGGCGCTTGAGATCGTTATCGCCGATCAAAAAGCGGAAATAGACGTTAATATCGACGCTTTCCGCGAAAGACTTCGCTCAATGTATATTTCCGGATCCGAAAGCACGGCGGAGGTTCTCACGGGAGCAAGAGATTTCTACGATCTTCTCGCCAGAACGGAATTTATTAACCGTGTGGCGGAATACGACGATAACCTTATTGATGAACTTAATAACCAGCTTGACGATTTTAACGCGAAAAATAAGGAGCTTAACGACCAGAAAGCAGAGCTTGAAGTCAGACAGAAAAACGCCGAGGACAAGCTTGACGTGCTTCAGGGCGAGATGAACGCTCTTATAGACGAATATACCGAATCTCAAAATACCCTTGAAAAGCTTAAAGATGACGCGGCTCTCGCTCAGAGTGATATCGACTGGCTCGATAGTCAGAACAGCGATCTTCAGGATCAGATAGACTACATAAAGGAACAGGAAAGAATAGCCGCCGAAAAAGCAAGAAAAGAAGCCGAAGAACGCAGGCTCCGCGAGGAAGAGGAACGCCGCCGTCAGGAAGAAGCGGCAAATGCTCAGAATACCGATTACCAGACCTCGGAAATTGATTACAGCAAGGAAGTTTATTCGGGCGACCGCAGTGCCATCATAGATTACGCGAAAACATATCTCGGAGTATATTATCAGTGGTGCGGCAATTATCCCGCTTCGGGATATTACGGTCTTGATTGCAGTCACTTCACATACAGAGTCCTTGAACATTTCGGACTTATGGATTACTACATGGATTCGAGAGCACAGTGCAGATACTGCACTCCCATCTCCGAAAGCGAGCTTCAGCCGGGCGATCTTGTTTTCTATCAGAACGACAGCGGAAGAGTGGTTCACGTTACCATGTATATAGGCAACGGTCAGATAATCGGGGCGCAGGGCGGCGATACGTGGGTAGATACGCAGTCGGAGGCGGAATCCTGCAACGCAAAGGTGAAAATTGTAAGTCTTTATTCAGACAGCCGTTACAAAACCTACGGACGTGTTCCCGGAATGAGCTGATAAAATAAATGTCATTTGCTGTATATGCTGTTTATCATTAAGGACGCGGAAAAAATAAAAGGGAGCGGAATTTTCCTCCGCTCCCCTTTATTTTTCCGCGCTTGCAATGCGGATGAATAACTATAAAACAGTTTCAGATCATTTTCCCAAAAGACGGAACTCAATCAAAAGCGGACTGCTGCTTTCTTTCGGAAATGGGAATATACGGCGCGCGTTCATGCACGTTTTTGTAGGCGGGTCTGATGATCTTTCCCTCGTTGGTAAGCTCCTCGATTCGATGAGCCGACCAGCCCGCTATCCTTCCTATGGCAAAAAGCGGAGTGTAAAGCTCCCACGGGATTTCAAGCATACTGTAAACAAATCCGCTGTAAAAATCCACATTTGCGGAAACACCCTTGTAAATGTGCCGCTCCTCGGCAATAATCTTCGGCGCAAGCTCCTCAACCATGTTGTACAGGTCGAGAACCTCCTGCATATTTTTCTCGGCGGCAAGCTTGTTCACAAAATGCTTGAAAATATTGGCTCTCGGATCGGAGATAGAATAGACCGCGTGTCCCATTCCGTAAATAAGCCCCGCTTTGTCAAAGGCTTCCTTGTGGAGAAGCTTCCTGAGATAATCTGATACTTCGTCTCTGTCCGTCCAGTCGGAGACGCATTTTTTCATGTCATCGAACATGAGAGTGACCTTTATGTTCGCTCCTCCGTGCTTCGGTCCTTTCAGAGAACCCAGAGCCGCGGCTATCGCAGAATAAGTATCCGTTCCCGACGACGTTACCACATGAGTAGTAAAGGTGGAATTGTTTCCGCCGCCGTGCTCAGCATGAAGAACCAGCGCAAGATCCAGAACGATCGCCTCGAGACGGGTGAATTTGCTGTCGGGACGAAGCATATGAAGAATATTCTCCGCCGTGGAATAATCGCACCTCGGCTTGTGGATTATAAGACTTTCCCCGTCAATATAGTAGTTCTTGGCTTGAAGAGAATATACCGATAAAAGCGGGAGTCTCGAAATAAGCTCCACAGACTGACGAAGAACATTCGGTATGGAGGTGTCGTTCGGATTGTCATCATAGGAAAAAAGCGACAGAATGGATTTCTGAATGTGATTCATAAGATCTCCGCTGGGGGATTTCAATATGACGTCACGGATAAAATTACGCGGAAGATATCTCGCTTCACAGAGCAGAGAACTGAATTTGTCAAGGCTTTCTCTGTCGGGAAGACTTCCGAAAAGCAGAAGATAAACCGTCTCCTCAAAGCCGAAGCGGCGTTCGGATATAAAACCCTTTACAAGATCGTTGATATTTACTCCTCTGTAAAAAAGCTCACCCTCGCAGGGAACGCTTTTCCCGTCAATCGTCCTGCTTGAGTTTATCTCCGAAATTTCCGTAAGCCCGGCAAGGACACCCTTTCCGTTTATGTCTCTGAGTCCTCTTTTTACGTCGTACTTTGCGTAAAGATCGGGGTCTATCTTTCCGTTGGAGGTGCAACGTGCGGAAAGCTCCGCGAAATCGGGATTGGATTCTGACAGACTGTAAACTGACGTCATATTCATCTTCCTTTCTTCGTTAATAATTTTATAATAATCGTTAATTAATTATATCATATTTTCGTCATTACGTCAACAGTTTATGAAAATTTTCGTGAAAATTACACATTTCGCTCTTTTCACTTGCAATAACATCCATGGTGTGCTATAATTTATAAAAAAGTTATAAAAAAGAAAAGGTGATAGTATGTCAGAACCCCGTGAACCCCTTAACTTCTTATATCCGTCCGAAAAAGCAAGAAAGGATATGAAAGAAAGAAGATATAAACTCTCCTCACTCCCCGAAAACTATCTTGACGATTTGCAGATAAAAAAGCTTTTCAGATATTTTTCTCCCGAAAATCATACATATTCCGAAAATATCTTCAGGGAACTCTGCACCGACCGCGAAATAATAAAGTACCGTCAGGACGCCGTTGAGGATATTATAAATTTTCCGAAGCTTGCTCCGGCCGTGCTGAAATGCGTGAGAACCATACTCGATAATCACAGGGAGAATCTCGCGGACGCGGACAGGAGATCTCCCGATACATTCAAGGCTCTCTCGGAGCAGATAAATTCTCTCGGAGTATTCCAGGGCGCGGTCGAGGAAATTGTTTCTTACGGTAATTCCGAAGGGAAAAACGCACGCTCCGAGGCTTTCAAAAGATTTTTCGATTATTTTGGGGAGATACACGATTCGGATAATTTCAAAGCCTTAAAAACCGATCTCGCCGATTTGAGGGAGATTTTTTCCAAAAAAATAAGAAGCGTCACCGTTGCAATTAATTTCAACGAGGAAATGCGCCCCGTTTCCGCGGGGATCGTAGGATACTCCGATACCGCCGCCGCAGAAAAGCCGTCTGTTTTCGACAGGATCTTTTACCGCAGCGCAAAACACGCCGATGTGAATGTGAAAAATCTTCACACGAAATTCATCGGCGACTCCAAAGACCCGAACGAGATCGACAGAAAGCTTTTTGAAGAGCTTGAAAAGGTAACTTCAAATTATATGGACAAGCTCGCAAATGCTGTCCGTGATTACGCAAAGATCGATTTCAGGGAAATTTCCGCCGTTTCCGAGGGCGTTTCGTTTCTGCAAAAGGCCGCCGAGCTTGTGCTTACCGCGAGAGCAAAGAATATTCCCATGTGCCGCCCCGTCATTCTCCCCGCGAGTGAGCGGAAAATGATCCTTAAAGGCGCGTTCGACGTGAATTTCTTCCGAAGCGCCGCTGCAGCAAATCCTTACGATACGGGAGAAAAACTCCTTGTCACAAACGATATCTCCTTTGACGAAAACGCGGGCTTCTATATTCTCAGCGGCGCAAACAACGGAGGAAAAACCACTTTTGTGAGAGCGGTCGGACTCTGCGCGGTATTTGCTCAGGCGGGGATTTTCGTTCCCGCCGAAAGCGCGGAAATATCTCCCGCCGACTACATCTATACGCACTTTCCCAAGGAGGAGGAGGTCGGGATAAATACCAGCCGCTTTACCGAGGAAGTTAAAGACCTTAAAAAAATCGCCGATAATATTACGGATAATTCGCTTCTTTTCATGAATGAATCCATTCAGAGCACGACTCCGAAGGAATGTCTTGAAATCGCGGGAGAATTCGTGAGGATATTCACCATTCTGGGCGCACGCGGTATTTTTGCCACACATCTGTCAGAGCTTGCGCTTAAAACGGATGAAATAAACAGCGACCCCGATAATCATTCAAGGCTTGAAAGCATAATAGTTTGCGTCAACGAGGAAAACGGCGAGAGAACATATCATATAAAAAAGAGTAAGCCGTCGGAAACAAGCTATGCCTCGGTAATTTTTGACAAGTTCGGAATAAGCGCCGACGAAGTGCGAAAAAAACTCAGAAATTAATTACCGCGGCGGTAATAATTATCGCGGGTGAAACATAATTTAAAATAAAGTGTATGAGATTTCCCGATTTAAGAGGCTTTTTTCTGCCGAGGGAAATTTCTTTTCTTAGATTTTCTTTTCCCCATTTCCTGCCCGCGAGAATACATATCGAAACCGCTCCCGCAGGCATTATCACGTTATCCGCAAGATAAATCACAAAATCAAAGATACTCATTCCGAATATTTTGACGCCGGACAATATCCCGAACGAAAGCGACGCGGCTATCCCGACGGCAAGGCATAATCCCGCCGACAGTAAAACCGCCGGTTTCCTTTTAAGGTGAAATCTGTCCGCAAAAAAGGATGAGAACACCTCAAGCAGGGATATCGCGGAGGTCACGGCGGCAAGAAGGATAAGCAGAAACATTGCCGTCATTATTATTCGTCCGCCCTTTATCCTTGCGAAAACGGCGGGAAGCGTTTCAAATATCATTCCCGCTCCCGCAGAGATCTCCCCGCCGAAGGCATATGCCGAGGGGATTATCACAAGTCCTGCGATAAGCGCTATCACGGTGTCAAGGATCACTATCGTGAATGTGCTTTTTATAAGGTCGTTTTCTTTGGAAAGATAGCTCCCGTAGGTGATGAGCGTTCCCATTCCGAGAGACAGAGAGAAAAACATCTGACCCATTGCCGCCAGGATTATTTCCGACAGAGGCATTTCCTCCGATACTCGCGGCAGAAGAAAATATTTTACTCCCTCTGCGGCGTTTTCCTCTCCGAAAACGAAAAACATTATCCCGATGAGAAATACAATGAGAAGCGGAAGCATTATTTCCGAACATTTTTCTATTCCGCCGGATACGCCCTTTATCACTATAAGCGCGCATATCAGAATGAAAAGCGCCTGAAAAATTATCGGCTCGCAGGATTTCACCGAATATTCTCCAAAAAACTGCGGAGACGGGATTCCCGAAAACGCGCTTACCGACAGATACTTTATCACCCAGCCGCCGACAACGCTGTAAAATGACAGAACAAGCACTGAACAAATCACTCCGAAATATCCCGCGAATCCCCATTTCGGGTTTATTTCCCTACAACTGTCAACGGCGTTTTTTTGCGCGTATCTTCCCACGGCAAGCTCCGCGAGAAGCACGGGGACACCTATTCCGAGGGCAAATATTATATAAAACAGCAAAAACATTCCGCCGCCGTTTCGGGCTGTCATGTACGGAAATTTCCATATGTTTCCAAGTCCTATGGCAGAACCTGCCGACGCCATGATAAATCCGAAGCCCGACGACCATTTTCCTTTTTCAGACGACATGATTTTTCTCCTTTTGACATATTTTCTCCTTTTTTATTTGGAAATATTCTGCGTAAAACCTGCGGAAATATACCGCTTATTTTCGGAATGTTTTGTAATTTTTATCAAAATATATATAAAATGTAAAATGTGATATTTCTGTCTTTTTATCACAGATGATTTGTGATATAATAGAAAAAGAGTATTTTTTCACTTTTATTTTTATGCAGCCAACAAAACATTTGTCAAAAGCGTCATAATTTAACTTCCGACTTTGAAAAACAGACAGCACGCAATAATTCAAAACACTGATATGTGCCGGATTTTTGCAAATACTTTCATCGGATATACCATACGATGACATCAAATAATAACAGGAGCATTTGAAAAATGACTGATTATATCAAGTTAAAACAAAACGCGCTTGAAAAATATTTCGGCAATATGAATGATATGCAGAAAAAAGCTGTTTTCGCGGTAAACGGAGCCGTGCTTATTCTCGCGGGTGCGGGAAGCGGAAAAACCACCGTTCTTATTAATCGTATCGTGAATATGATAAATTTCGGAAACGCTTACGCTGACGAAAGCATTCCCGTCTCGCTCTCCGACAGCGATATCGCGTTTCTCGGAAACTATAACGGCGAAAGCGATCCCGATTCCGTTTCGGCTCTTCGCGATATTATCGCCGTCGATCCCGTGAAACCGTATAATATACTCGCAATAACGTTCACAAACAAGGCGGCAGGCGAGCTTAAAAAAAGACTTGCCGATAAACTCCCCGAAGAGGACGCCGCAAAGGTGACGGCGGCAACATTCCACAGTGCCTGCGTGAGAATTTTACGAAGAGAAATACAAAATCTCGGATTTACGGCAAGCTTCGCCATATACGACGCTGACGACAGTCAGTCGATGATAAAGACCTGCATTGACGTTCTCGATATATCCGACAAGAATTTCCCGCCGAAAGCCGTTCTTAAAATGATATCCTCCGCTAAAGACAAGCTTGTCTCTCCCGATGAATTTGAAGCGAGTGCCGACGGAGATTACAGAAAACTCACCGTCGCGAAAATATATAAGGAATATCAGATAAGAATGAAAGCGGCGAACGCTCTTGACTTCGACGATATCATAGTATTTACCGTGCGTCTCTTTGAACAGTTTCCCGACATTCTCAATCATTACCGGAATCTTTACAAATATGTGATGGTCGATGAATATCAGGATACGAACTTTGCTCAGTTCAGACTTGTTTCCCTGCTGACGGGGAAACGGAGAAATCTCTGCGTGGTCGGCGACGACGATCAGTCCATCTACCGTTTCAGAGGGGCGGATATTAAGAATATACTCTCCTTTGAAAATACATTCCCCGACTGCTCGGTAATAAGACTCGAACAGAATTACCGCTCCACCTCAAATATTCTGGGAGCCGCAAACTGCGTCGTTAAAAACAACCGTTCACGAAAAGAAAAAAAGCTGTGGACGAACCTCGGCGAGGGCGAAAAGGTCGTTGTCTACAAGGCTCCCGATGAAAACGCGGAATCGAGATTTATCGCGGATAAAATAGAAAAATGCGTGAATAAGGATAACGCCTCGTATAATGATTTCGCCGTTCTGTACAGAATGAATGCTCAGTCTAACAGTCTCGAAAGAGCTTTCACGGCAAGAGGCATACCGTACAGAGTCCTCGGCGGAATGAAATTTTACGACCGCAAGGAAATAAAGGATATCATCGCTTATCTTTCGGTGATAAACAATCCCGACGACGTACTCAGATTCAAAAGAATAGTCAACGAACCGAAAAGAGGAATCGGCGATACCACGATATCTATGATAGAGCAGATAGCCTCCGACCTTGAAGTTCCTCCCGTCTCGGTCATGAGGGACGCGGAAAATCTCGCTCCGCTTTCAAAAAAGGCAAATTCGCTGATAAAAGCGGCTTCTGTATTCGATATGCTTACGGAAGCGGCTGAAACAAAACCTCTCGACGAGCTTATTGATCTGCTTCTCGATAAGACGGGCTATGAAAATATGCTTAAAAATCTGGGAGACGAGGGTACGGCACGGCTTGAAAACGTAAACGAGTTTAAATCCACAATTTCCGACTACATGAAAAAGTGTGCGGAAAACGGCGAAGAACCGTCTTTGTCGGGATTCCTCGAAGATATCGCTCTTTATACCGACGCCGACAAGCTTGACCCGGACGCGGACGCCGTTGCAATGATGACCGTTCACAGCGCCAAGGGTCTTGAATTTGATACCGTGTTTATCGCGGGTATGGAAGAGGGGATCTTCCCCGGAATTCGCAGCATGGACAATACCGAGGATCTTGAAGAAGAAAGGCGTCTCGCGTATGTCGCCGTTACAAGAGCCAAAAGAAAACTGTACATTACTCACGCTCAGACAAGAATGTTATTCGGTCAGACAAACAGAAATCTTCAGTCGAGATTCATTAAAGAGATCGACAAGGAATATATCGAAAAGCTCGATGGAACTGTCAAGACTCCCAAGAAAAAAAACGACGCGGGGATCATTGCTCAGAATAACAGCTACACGCTTCAAAGTAAGATTACGGCGATGAAGCTTGAAGCTGCAAAAAAAAATACCGTTGTTTCCTATGAGATCGGCGAAAGGATACGCTCCTCCAATTTTGGAGACGGCACCGTGATAAGCGTTAAAAAAATGGGCGGAGATTCTTTGCTTGAGGTCGTCTTTGACGAGAGCGGAACAAAAAAAATTATGGCAAATTACGCAAAAATTACAAAAATTGAAAATTAGTCAATCAAAGCGGTAAAAAAACAATTGCCGCTTTTTTTGCTTAGTTACAAAAAAATGACAAAAAAATGGGGTAAAAGATATGAAAAATTGTGAGATTTTTTTTGCAAAAATGACTGTTTTTTTCCGAGGAAGTATGATATAATAAAAATGTGATAAAAAAGAGACCGTGCCTGATACTGTTCAAAAAAGGTTACAGGACGGTAAATAATTTCTTTCAAAACGGTATCAGCGCCGTAAAAAAAGAAAACCGCAACGGGAAAGAGGATTTGTTGTGAAATTAAAGATAAAAGTATTTGTTTCGTCTGTTCTTGCGGCATCGCTTCTTACAGCCTGCGGCTCGGCTATAGAACCTGTGACTCCCGCCGATATACCTGTAATAGATGAGCCTCCCGCAAAATCCGCAGAGGTAAGTTCAAATAATGCGTCCGATTCGGTAAACACCGCCCGGCCCGTTTCCGACGGAATGGGAAACGACGAGATAAGATCCGCCGAAACTTCTCCGATAGTTGACGGGACGATCACCGTTTCTCAGACAAAACCCGAATTCGCTTTTGTTCCCGATTACGATGAGAGCTTCTTTGAGAACGATCTCTTCATCGGGGATTCCATCACCACGGGATATTCCGGTTACGGAATACTTGACGAAAAAAACGTTTTCGCCAAAATCGGTCTGAATCCTTTAAGCGCTCTCGACACCGAGATAAAAACCCCGGACGGAAATTACCTCCTGTCCGATGAGATCGCTCTCAAAAAGCCGAAAAGAGCGTATATTATGCTCGGCTCGAACGGCATAGACTGGCTCGCGTGCAGCAATATGCTCGACGGAATAAGCGATATCGTCGATGCCATTCACGACGCAAGTCCCGAAACTCAGGTAATATGTCTTACAATTCCCCCCATAACAGAGGATTACGAAAGCGAAACAGAAGGCGTTACCGCACGGGACGTCATGGAAAAAATCGGAGACTATAACGAAAGGCTCGCCTCTCTGTGCGATGACAAGGAGATCCAGTGCATCGATATCACTACAATGCTCGAGGATTCGGACGGGTACTTCTTTGATTACTACGCCGAGGTGGACGGTATGCACTTCAAGCCTACCGCTTATAAAATGATCCTTACAAAGATACAGTATACTCTCGGATAAAATGTCAGGAATAAACTATTCAAAGGAAACCGAGAGAGTAATTTCGGAAACCATTAAAAAAGGAATAAAGCCCTCGCTTCTTCTGCACAGCTGCTGCGCTCCGTGTTCAAGCTATGTGCTTGAATATCTCTCTCCGTTTTTTAAGATAACCGTGCTTTACTATAATCCGAATATTTTCCCCGAATCGGAATATACTCACAGAATAAACGAGGAAAAACGCTTTATAAAAGAATTCACCGAAAACACAAACCCGAAACCCGAAATTTCTTTTGCGGAAATAGGATGGGAATCGGAAAAATTCTATGAAGCCGTAAAAGGATATGAAAATATCCCGGAGGGCGGAGAAAGATGCTTTCGATGTTTTCTTCTGAGACTTTCCGCGGCGGTTTCTTACGCCGAAAAGAATTGTTTCGATTACGTAACGACGACTTTATCTATAAGTCCGCTTAAAAACGCGGAAAAGCTGAACGAAATTTGCCGTGAGCTTACGGAAAATACAAAAGTAAAAGCGCTTCCGTCCGATTTCAAGAAAAAGGGCGGATATCTTCGCTCATGTGAGCTTTCACGTGAGTACGGACTTTACAGGCAGGATTACTGCGGCTGTATTTTCTCAAAAAAAGAAAGGGACAAAAGATTACGCGAAAAAAATGAACAGAAAAAATAAAAGCGCAAAAAGGAATGTCCTTTCGCGCTTTTTTTAAGTAATGCCGGCGGCGGGGGTCGAACCCGCACTCCGTTGCCGGAACGGGATTTTGAGTCCCGCGCGTCTGCCAATTCCGCCACGCCGGCAGATATTTGAAATCAATATTATTATACCACTTTTTTTAAGTCTTGTCAAGAGCTTTTTTTATTTTTTTGTTATATAAAAAGGAGAACAAAATGAAAAAACTGCTGAAATATTTAAAGGATTACAAAAAGGAATCGGTTCTGGGACCGCTTTTCAAGCTTCTTGAATCGCTATTCGACCTGCTCGTGCCGATAGTAATGGCGAAAATCATCGACGACGGAATCGGAAATTCCGATAAGAGCGTCATCCTTGAAATGGCGGGACTTCTCGCGCTTTTCTCATTTATCGGAATAGTCTGCTCGCTAACGGCTCAGTATTTCTGCGCGAAAGCCGCCGTGGGATTTACAGGAGATCTTAAATCCGCGCTGTTCGCTCACATCAACACTTTATCCTACGCCGAGATAGATTCGCTCACCACATCGTCTCTGATAACGAGAATGACCTCCGATATGAATCAGCTCCAAAATGCGGTAAATCTTGCCCTGAGACTGCTTCTGCGTTCGCCGTTCATAGTTTTCGGAGCGATGATCGCCGCGTTTATGATAGACGTAAAGGGCGCGCTCGTATTCGCAGTGACTGTTCCCGTTTTGTCCGCTGTGGTTTTCGGGATAATGTCAGGCACAGTTTCGCTCTACAAAAAGGTTCAGGCAAAGCTTGACAGAGTGCTTTTGCGCACAAGGGAAAACCTCACGGGTGTGAGAGTCATCCGCGCTTTCTGCAAGGAAGAAAGCGAAAAGAAAGCTTTCAGCGAGGATAACGAAGCTCTGGTGAAGTTTCAGCTCTTTGCGGGAAAAATATCCGCTCTTCTGAATCCGCTTACGTTTATTATAATAAATGCCGCTTCCGCATATCTTATTTATGTCGGCGCACTGCGCGTTGACGGAGGATTTATCAGGCAGGGCGAGGTAATCGCGCTTTATAATTACATGGCTCAGATACTTGTCGAGCTTATTAAGCTTGCAAATCTCATAATCACCATGACGAAAGCAGCCGCCTGCGCGGGAAGAATAAGTGCCGTATTCGATATCCGGTCAAGTCAGAAGTTCCCCGAAAAAAAATCATTTGCGGGAAAAACAGCGGAGAATTCCGACTCTGCGGTCATTTTTTCGCACGTCGGCTTAAAATATAAAAACGCTTCGGACGAAGCGCTTACGAATATCTCCTTTGAAGCGAAAAAGGGAGAGTCGATCGGAATAATCGGCTCAACGGGTTCGGGAAAGACCTCGCTTATCAATCTCATTCCGCGTTTTTACGACAAGACCTCCGGGGAGATCTTCATTGACGGAATAAAGATCGAAGATTACCCAAAAGAAATTTTACGGGAGAAAATCGCCGTAGTTCCTCAAAGAGCCGTGCTTTTCAGAGGCACTGTCGAAGAAAATATCAGATGGGGAAATGAAGAAGCCTCCGCAGAGGATATTAAAAACGCCGTAAGAGTTTCCCGATCCGCCGATATTGTTAATCAGAAGGGTCTTGACTTTATGATAGAACAGGGCGGAAAAAATCTTTCGGGCGGACAGAAACAGCGCCTTTGTATCGCAAGAGCCATTGTAAAGAAATCCGAAATACTCATTCTCGACGACAGTGCCTCTGCTCTTGATTACGCCACGGATTTAAAACTAAGAACGGAGATTTCAAAGCTTTCGTGGAATCCTACGGTATTTATAGTGTCCCAGAGAACAGCATCCGTAATGTCATGCGATAAGATAATCGTTCTCGATGACGGTGAGATCTCCGCTGTGGGAACGCATGACGAGCTTCTTGAAAAATCTCCCGTTTACAATGAGATATATTCTTCACAGTTTAAAAAGGAGGGAGCGTAATGCCATCGGAAAAAAATACGGGAACTGTGAAAAAGGTTTTTCTCCGAATAAAAAAATATATGCCGCTGATGATTATCTCGGTGATACTCGCGGCGGGATATTCCGTACTGTCTCTTTATATCCCGATACTTGCGGGAAACGGGATAGATCTTATCGTCCGAACGGGAGACGTTGATATCGGGGGGCTTATCCCCATTCTTGCAGGGATAGCGGAAACAGCTCTGCTTGCGGCGCTCTGTCAGTGGATAATGAATATAATAAACAACCGGGTGGCGTATAATGTGGTAAAGGATCTCAGAGAGGACGCTTTTGCAAAAATCCAATCTCTCCCCTTAAAATACCTTGACGTTTCCCCTGTCGGTGAGCTTGTAAACCGTGTTATAGCCGACGCGGAGCAGTTTGCGGACGGACTTCTCTTAGGTTTCACTCAGCTTTTTACGGGAATCGTTACTATTGTCGGAACTCTCATTTTTATGCTCACGATAAACGTAAAGATCGCGCTGATAGTATTTGTTCTCACACCGCTTTCACTGTTCGCCTCGAAATTCATCGCGGAGCATACGTATTCGATGTTTAAGACTCAGTCCGAAACAAGAGCGGAGCAGACCGCTTTCACCGATGAAATGCTCGGAAATCTCAAGATCGTTCAGGCGTTTTCTCATTCCGAGGCGGCGCAGGGCGAATATGACGAGATAAATAATCGGCTTGAAAAATGTTCTCTGCGCGCGACGTTTTATTCCTCCACCTCAAATCCCGTGACGAGATTTATCAACAATCTTATCTATGCGGCGGTGGGTGCTGCGGGAGCGTTTGTGATCCTTTCGGGAAACGCCGCAGGATTTACCGTGGGAAAGCTTACAAGCTTTTTAAGCTACGCAAATCAATATACAAAGCCGTTCAATGAAATATCTTCCGTTATTACGGAACTTCAAAACGCTCTTGCGTGCGCGGCGAGAATTTTCGCGCTCATCGAAGAAGAGCCGCAGATCCCCGACGCGGAAAATGCGATAATTCTCGAAAATCCGAAAGGAGATATCGAATTTAAGGACTTGAGATTTTCCTATCTTCCCGACGTATCGCTTATCGAAAATTTCAATCAGACGGTAAAAAGCGGTGAACACGTTGCGATAGTGGGTCCGACAGGCTGCGGAAAAACCACTCTGATAAATCTTATTATGCGTTTTTACGATGTGAATTCGGGAGGGATATCTGTCGATGGAACGGATATACGAAATATCACGCGAAAAAGCCTGAGACAGAACATCGGAATGGTTTTACAGGAGACATGGCTCAAATCGGGAACTATACGGGAAAATATAACCATGGGAAAACCCGACGCGTCGGAAGATGAAATAATCCGCGCCGCGAAAGCGGCTCATTCTCACAGTTTTATCCGCAGGCTGGAAAATGGCTACGATACGGTCATTGGCGAGGACGGCGGAAATCTTTCGCAGGGTCAGAAACAGCTTCTCTGCATTACAAGGCTTATGCTCGCGAAGCCTCCCATGCTTATTCTGGACGAGGCAACCTCATCGATAGACACCCGCACGGAGATGAAAATTCAGAACGCGTTCAACAAGCTGATGGAGGGCAGGACAAGTTTTATTGTCGCGCATCGTCTTTCCACGATACGGGAAGCGGATATTATCCTTGTCATGAATAAAGGAAATATTATAGAAAAAGGAAATCATGAGGAGCTTCTTGCGAAAAAAGGATTTTATTTTGATCTTTACAACAGTCAGTTTGCTGTCTCCGGAGACAGCTTTGACATATAACAGTTTTTTGCCTTCATTTATTGCGGCATGGAGCTTCAAGGGCGCGAGGGGGAAAACTCATGGGGCGGGGAAATGGCTGATTTGCGCGTTTTCTGAGTCCCCCGCCCCTATGGCTTCATATTTGCCCCCTGAAGCTCCTAAAAAACAGCAAATAAAAGCTTACTTAAAGCCAAAGCGAAAACGAAACAATAAAACGGACTTCAAATCATATTTGATAAATAATTCTAAAATTTTTCATAAAAAATTATAATAAAAGGTTTGACAATAAGGAAAGAGTGTTGTATAATATATATTGGATTGTTATACGTGTCGTCCGAAAGTTATGGGCGCTGTGATCAACAGATAGCTAATATACAGATATCATCAAAGCATTAACGGAGGAACTGCAAAATGAGAAAAATACTTGTTACGGGCGCTTCGGGGCTTATAGGCAAGGCAGTCTGCGAGTCTCTTGCAGCGCATGATACCAAAGTTATAGGAACAGACGGTTATCAATGCGACCTGCAGCATGAAAATTTTAAATTTGTCAGGGCGGAAATAACCAACAGCGTGGAAATGTCCCGCTTGATAACTAAGGAAAAACCCGATGGTCTCGTTCACCTCGCTTGTACGGTGGATAACGATTTTCCCGACGTCCTTACCCCCGAAGAGGAAAGATCCAGCGCCGCCGTGGATAAATATCTGTTCAGAGAAGCCGTATTGGAAAATTTTAAGGATATTATCCTTATGAGTACTCACCAGGTGTATGCTCCCCAGAAATCCAGAGAGCCTATCCGCGAAATAAGCGATGAAAGACCGAACACCGTGTACGGTAAAATAAAATACGACTCCGAAAAGGCTCTCAAGGCAGCTGTAAAAAAAGGCGCGACAATAGGCGTTATTATGAGATGCTGCCCCGTTTATACAAAGGAATTCACCGATAACTTAAAAAGCAAGATATACGATGAAAAAGAAGGCTGTGCGTTCGTTTTCGGCTACGGCGATTACGGATACTCCTTTACCTGCGTTTACAATATCGCCGATTTCGTTGTCGGTATTCTCTGCGGAAAAAACAGCATAAATTATGAGGGAGTGTATAATGTCTGCGACAGTAAGCCGATTCTCGCAAAGGAAATAGTCGATTATTTACGAGAAGCACATAAGATCGGAGCCGTTGTTCAGAGAAACTATACAACGGGTAATGTTAAATCCGTTTTCGGCGGAGTCATAGGCTCTAAAGTACCCAAAACAAATTACAGATACAATGATATGAGTATCGCCTGCAGCAATGTTTCTTACGATAATACAAAGGCGCAGAGAATTTCCACTTTCCGCTGGAAGCTGTCAAATACCAAATAAAACAGAAGATCGGATTAAAAAATAAAAATCAATCGAAAATAACCGGCATCGGGCAGCTTATTTGCCCGATGTCGGTTATTTTAAACTATTCTGAGACAAATGTCCGCCATCTCTTCGGGCGTCTCGGCAAATCCCCCGGAAGTCCAGCTCAGAGTTATGCCGAGAAGCGCACCCTCCCTCGCGGCAAGAGAATACCTCCCTCCGCTCTTTGCCGCCGCGGAATAATCCGATAAATCAAAGAGAGATTTCAGTATCGCCGAAAGCGATAACCCCGAATTTACTATGAGATTCAAAATGTGACTGTTTTCCTTGATCTTCGAGAAATAATCGATAAACCACTGTCTTGGGTCTTTTTCAAAGGCTTCGTCCCTGACTTCTTTCCCGATATCCTTTCCTATTTCCTCGCAGATATTTTTTACCACATCGTCCTTGGTCTTATAATTGCGGTAAAATGACATTCTCGATACTCCCGACCGAAGCACAAGCTCGGTTATCGTGATCTTGTCATAAGGCTTCACTTCCATAAGATAAAGCAGAGCCGAACGTATACATTCTTTTGTAATGCGATTTGATTCCTCGTTGGAAACGCGCAAAATATCTTTTTTGGCAAGTTCCGACATGATTTACACCTCTTTTTGTGTTAATATGTTATAATATTAACGAAAATTTTGTGAAAATAGGCAGAAACTATTGAAAAATCCGAAAAAATATGATATCATATAAATGATGTTACAAGTGTAACACCTCTGCTTTTGTAACATCAATAACAAAAAAGAAAGGCAGGAATAAGTTTGAAAATGAGAAATTTTGATCTGTATTCGCTCGTTATAATGGCGGCGGTAATATCTTTTCTGGGATTTGTTACGGAAAACCTCTGGCTTTCCGTGAGAAAAGGCTACATAGACAACAGGAATATGAATTTCCCGTTTCTTGCGGGATACGGCGTTCTTGTCGTGGAAATATATCTGCTTATAGGAAGTCCCTCGCTGATGATAAACGACAATAAGTTCGGTCTTACTCCGAGAGGCTGCTATATCGTGTATTTCATGGCAGCGGCGGTGCTTGTGAGCATCGGAGAGATAATCCTCGGCACTGCGGTCGAAAAGCTGTTCGGCTTTGAATACTGGAACTACGAGAAAATTCCCATGCATATAACAAAGTACACATCTGTCCCCACAAGTTTCGGATTCGCTTTTATCATCACGTTCTTCACCGACAAATGCTTTATGCCGATAATGGACAGGATAAACAGTATCGATTGCGAAAGCGCCCGTACCGCGGCATGGGTGCTGGGTATCGTAATGGCGGGGGATTTCATTGTCTCCTTCGGGAAAATGTACCGAACGGGAAAATTAAACGAAATCTGGCGGATAGAAGTTCCCGCGCTGTATGACGCGTCTCATAAGATAAAAAGAAATAAAGGGTAAAAAGCAGGGGAAGAGAGCATACTCTTTTCCCCCCTTTTTTTGCATCATTTTTTTGCCTTTTTAAGAAGATTCGCAAATTCCAAAGCCTTGCCGAGATCGCCGTCAACCTTTAATTTCTTCGCGGTGAACGCGGCTACGGGGTCAAGCTTGCCCGCAAGAAGCTTTTCAAAATTATCGGGACTTACGGTTATCGCACAGCTTCTGTCAATGTATTCGTAAGGCTCTGCGCTTATTTTGCCGTCCTTTATCTCTACGTAAAATACTCCGCCCCCGTCTCCCGTGATATTAACCTGAACAGCGAGGAAATTTATTCCTCCTGTATCAAGTTTCTGTGATTTTTCGCGTACCTCTTCGAGGATTCTGCCGAGATCTGCCATAATCATTCTCCTTTTGAAACAGCGCCGGTTCCGCAAGGACGGCGCTTTGATATAATAGATTTCCGAAAACGCTTTTCCCATCCGAAAAAACGCGGAAGAAAAACTTACATGAAATTATTATACAACAATAAAATATTTTTGTCAAGTATTGCATTTTGATAAAAAATGTGTTATACTTTTTTTAAGGAGACTTTTTCTGCGGAAAAACTCTTTCCCCGCTCTGCAAAGCTTCGGTCGGCATACCCCCGCCCGAAAATATAAAATGAATCGGAGGCAGCGTTATGAAAATCAAAAAAAGCATCGTGTCGGCGGCTACCGCGTGCGTTCTTTCGGTCGGAACGTTATTTTCCGGAGCGTGTTCCTTCGGCGTGTCCGCCGTCTGGGATACCAGCGGCGGAGACCGGTATTACCTTGACGAAGACGGAGACAAATTAACGGGCTTTCAGGAAATCGACGGCGATACGTATTATTTCGATTCCAAAGGCGTTATGAAAACAGGCTGGCTCAAATTTAAGAGCGGCAGGAAGTACTATTTCGACAAGGAAGGCAAGATGGTCACGGGAAAGAAAACCATCTCGGGAAAAACATATTATTTCGGCAAAGACGGAGTTATGAAAACAGGCTGGCTTAAAAGCGGCGACAACAAATATTACTTTAAAACCGACGGCTCCATGGCAAAGGACTGCACTCTTAAAATCAACGGAAAATCCTATAAGTTCGATAAGAACGGCAAATTGGAAACATCATCGTCCTCCTCGTCCTCGTCTTCGGTGAAAAAGAATACCGAACCCAAGGAATTCGTAATGCCCAAATTCGGTTCAGGCTCGAAAAAGGTTCTGTCCGAATGCGGAATTGCTGACTACGAAAAGATAGACACTCAGGACGACGGGGCGACAATGTACGGAGGAATGGTTCTTGTAGACGGTGATATAACGGCGCTGTTCGTTTCCTTTAATGAAAACGACGAGCTTTTCGCGGTATATCTGTACATTCCGTGTTCGTACAGCAATTATGATGATTTGGTTGACGATTTTGTTGACGAACTCGGAGATTACGATATGAAAACAGACGACTGTTACTACTGGTTCGACTCCGATACCGAGGGACTTATGCTTTCATTCGTTGAAACGGATGATTATGACTTCGCCATGATAATTATAATGGACATAGATTACTGCTCTGACGGATTTCTTTCGCAGTAACGCCGCGCCCGAAAGGAGAAACCGATTGAGATATGAATAATTGTTTAAAAAGAATATGCGCGCTTTTGCTGAGCATGGCGCTTGTCATCGGCTGCGGCGGAGATATCGGCGTATTTGCCGCGTCAACGGACAAAAACGTTTATTTCAGCGACGGAACATCCTATGAGGACGCCGTAAGATATACGGCAAAATGTCTTGAGAGCTGTCCCGAAAAGATAAATTTGTACAAGTTTGACATCACTCCCGAGGAGCTTTCGCTGATATATGACGATATCATTCTCAGCAGACCCGATATTTTCTATCTGTCATCGAGGTATTCCTATAATTACGACATTTCAAGCAACAGAGTGGTTCAGCTTATCCCCGAATACTTATACCCGAGTTCCTCCATATCCGAGAAGAAAAAGGAAATGGAAACAGCAGCAAATACGATCCTTTCGGGAATGGACAAAAATCTTCCCGATGAGCTTAAAGCGCTTTATCTTCATGATATGCTCGCCGTCAAAATGGAATATGACGAAAACAATGAGATAAGAAGCGCATACGAGGGGCTTGTGAAGGAAAAGGCGCTTTGCGTGGCGTATGCTCTTGCGTACAAATATCTTGCCGATAAGGCGGGGCTTACGTGTATATGCGCGATCAGCACGGAAATACAGCATTGCTGGAATCAGGTGAAGATAAACGGAAAATGGTATAACGTTGATGTTACATACGATGATCCCGTTCCCGACTATTACGGTTATGTATCTCATGATTTTTTCCTCGTGAGCGACAACCCTTCGGGAGCAAGCTATAAAAATAAGGATATGGGATATTCCGCAAATGACGATTCGTTCGAAAATTCGGCGTGGAGAAATTCCGAATCGCGCGTGATCTTCACCAACGGGAAGTGCATATATGTGGATTGTAAGGAACGCACGGTGTATTCCTACAACTATAAAACAAACGAAACCGATAAGCTTTTTAAGATCAGCGGACTTTGGACGCTTTCCAACGGCAGATATTACGAGGACAATTTTTCAAGACTCGAATACGACGGCGAAAGAATATATTTCAATACAAAGGATAAAATCAGAAGCTTTTCTCCCGATAATCCCGATGACGTCAGAACCGACTACGAGGCAAACCTTGAGAAAGGATACCTGATATACGGGATAAAAATAAAAAACGGCACGCTTTATTATCAGGTCTCTTCCGAATTTGCCAAAGGACCTTATAAAAGCTATAAGGCTCTGGATCTTTCCGAAAATGATTCGCAGTCGGTTTCCTCTTCCGATTCTGACGGGACAAAGCTTGAAGCTCCCATGAATTTCAGAGGAAAGATCGCGGAAAACGGAAAAAAATATTCTATCACGCTGTCCTGGAAAGCCGTTGAGGGAGCGGACGGATATTATGTTTACCGATATGACAAAATTTCAAAAACCTCAAAAAAAATCGCTGATGTGACAAAAACGTCTTATACGGCGAAAAACCTTGACAAGGGCGAATATTCATATGTTGTCCGCGCTTACAAAAAAACAGGCGGAAAAGCGGTCAAAGGCGAATATTCACAGGTGCTTACAAAAAAGATAAAATAAGACGGATATAATAAAAGGATTATAAAAAATTATAAAGAGGGTAAATATCAATGAAAAATTTCAGAAAAGCAGTAGCCTGCATTGTTTCGGCGGCTATTGCGTTCTCTTCGTTCGGATTCGTTTCCTACGCGGAGGACGGCGCCGTTTTATACGGCGAAAGCATC
This sequence comes from uncultured Ruminococcus sp., assembly GCA_964501705.1. GTDB lineage: Bacteria > Bacillota > Clostridia > Oscillospirales > Ruminococcaceae > RGIG4694. The sequence continues at coordinate 67,268 of CAZCUQ010000001.1, forward strand.
ATCTCTCAGTCGGATGCATCGTCTTTCAGCATGAAAGCGGGAGAAAACAAGACCTTCTCCGTAAAGATTTCCTTTTCAAAGATCTCCGACATAAAGATAACCTGCTCCGGCAAGGATGTCGATATTATAAATATCTCGAATATCCGCAGCGGTAAAAACAAAGTGACATTCAAAGTCGAGGCTCTTGACGAGGGAACTATAAAGCTGCGCGTTTATAACAAGCAGACAATGAAGAGCGTCTCTTTCACGCTGAACATTAAAGGTTCCGTTTCGGAGGACAGCGATAAAAACAACGCTTCTATTTCCGTAAACGGCGGGTATAACGGCGCGGAAAAGGATAAAAACAATTCCTCCGCGTCCGAAAATGAAGGCAATGAAGCGCAGGAGATTCTCGACCTTGTGAATAAGGAAAGAGCGGCATACGGACTTGATCCCTTGAAGCTTGACGAGAATCTTTGCGCGGCTGCCGAAAAGCGCGCAAAGGAACTGTCGTCAAAGTTTTCGCATACCCGTCCCGACGGAACGGAGTGCTTCACGGTTCTGGACGAATTCGATATCCCTTCGCATTATACCGCGGGAGAAAACATAGCTTACGGCTATGCAAGCCCGGAAAGCGTAATGAACGGCTGGATGAATTCTCCGGGTCACAGAGCGAATATTCTGAATCCGAGCTTCACGACTCTCGGTGTCGGTTACGACTCCGAAAATAACGGCTGGGTG
>CAZCUQ010000002.1:0-55532 GCA_964501705.1 uncultured Ruminococcus sp.
TGCAGTAACCGCGAAGCTCCGTCACGCCGATATCGTAAATTTCAGCCATAAAGGTTTACTTTTTTGCTGTTTTGGCCACATCGGCTTCAATGTTTTTAGCCATTTCTTCAAGCTCGCTCAGATTGAAATTGATCTTCGGAACAGGTTTGGGAGCTGTGTTCTGAGACTGTCTTGCAACCGGCGGGATAGGCTTTGTGACGGGTCTGGGCTGAGCGGGTGCGGGTGCCTGTGCCTGTACTTGTGCCTGTGCCTGCTGAGGCGCCTCTCTGTGAGCCTGAGCGGAAGCCATTGGGATAGGCTGTCTCGGCTGAGCGGGAGCGGGAGCGGCAGTTCTTGCGCTCTGCTGTTCGGGAGCGGCGGGTCGCTGGCGTGTGAGAGCAGCGGGTATCTGACCGTTTTTGAAGAATTCCATGGATTCTTCGATGGTTTTATGAGCGGAATCAAGCTTCTGTGCGGAATCTCCGTGGAGATTTTCGATAGCTTCTTTGATAGTCTTGACTTTGTTATCCATTTCGGAGACTTCGGCGAGGATCATAGCCTTCATTTCGGCAGCCGCAGCCTTCATTTCGGCGGATTTATCCTCTGCATCGGCTATGATTGCTGACGATTTTGCTTCCGCGTCGATAATAAGCTTGTTAGCCTTTTCATCGGCGCTCTTGACGATAGTGGAAGCCTTTGAGTTAGCGTCATCAACGACCTGATTGGCGAGACGCTTCGCGTCCTCGTCCATTTTCTTGGAATTGGCCTTAGCCTGAGTAACGATAGTGTTGGCTGTTTTCTGAGCCTCCATAAATACGTTTGTGAGATCCATTGCGTTTGCATCGACCGATGAAGCGGCAGCCGCCTTGTTTTTGGCGTCGATGAGTTCGTTTTCAAGCTGAGCGTTTTTATTTTTCAGATCGGCGATTTCCTTATCTTTTTCATCGGATTCGTCCTGAAGAGTCTTCATCTGATTTTTAAGGGAGTCGTTATTTGTCTGAAGATCGGCAATTTTTTTCTTGTCTTCCGCAAGCAGCTTTTCGTATTTTTCATTTACTTCGGCGCCGCTGTCGCTTTGTTCAAGGAGATTGTTTTTCTGTTCAAGCTCCTCCTGAAGAGTATAGATTTTAGTATTAAGTTCATCTACATAATTGAGTACATCTTTTTTATCAAATCCGCCGAAGCTGACGGTTTTGAGAAAGCCTGTGCCATCCATTGCGAATACCTCCTAATTTTTCAAACTTTCACGGCTGCTGCCGAAGGAACAATATCACAGAGGGAAGTAACGAATCGGTTTGGAATTTCCCTAAAGATATAATACCTATTATATGTTTCATTATAACATAAGACTTAAAAAAATTCAAGGAATTCTTCAAAAAATATATAAACAAAATAACCGTTCTTTTTTTGTAATATTTGATAAATTGAACGTTTTATATTAATTTTTTTAATCCAAAGTGAAATTATTGCAGTTTTTTTTATAAAATTTTGATAAAGTCAATCATTTTCGCCAAAAAGTTTTTCCAGAAGCTCTGCTATATACAGCTTGACATGGATCTCCTCTTCCGAGGAATTGAGGATATCCTCGCCCTCATCGGAGATGTTGCTTTCGGAAATGGTTTCCTCGCTGTTTTCGTCATCCGAGAAGCAGGGCAGGCAGAGTGCGGGATACATTACGCACCACCAGTTTTGTCCCCTGCCGCTGCCGAGAGTTATTCTCAGTGCGGTGTAGTTTCCGTGCGGAACGAAAACGCTTTCGTAGGTTCTGTCATCGAAGTACATATCCGTGATTTCGGCATGAGAGCGGTAAGAGAAACCGTTTTCAATGAGTATTTCATCGGCCGCCTTTTCAATTTCGGGGAGATTTTCCTCTGCGGCGGAGAGAATATCCTCTCTTGTTTTGCAGTTTGAAAAGATCTCGTCCGACATGGAGAGAATCCTGTCTCTTACTTTCATTTTAACGTTCTGGTCGGCGGCGGAATCCGAGTTAGCGGGAATATGGAGCCTCAGAACGTTTTGCCGCAGGTTTTCGCTTCCGTCGGCCGTCGCGGCGGAGGCTGACAGGAAAAGAGATATCACAAGACCCAGAAGCGCGGGTAAAGTATGTATTTTCATAACTGAATTCCTCCGTAATTTTTTCTTGTTTTAATTATTGGAAGAAAGAAGAAAAAATAATCAGATATTATTATATAATTTGTTTTTCATGGACTCGCAGCTATAGTAAACGACATAAAAATTTGTGCTTTCAGTCTGCGCAAAAATCATATATGCAAATTTTTGCCTGACTTCAAGTCAAATTTTTAATGCCGTATAAAAAAGAAGATTTTCAAAAATCATTTGAAAAATATGAAACCGTCTGTGAAAGTCGGAATGTCAGCTAAGCGGAAAAAATATCGGAAAAATTTTTTTTGAAAAATCACTTGACAAATGATTTTTTTTGTGCTATAATGTAATAGCACTGATTGAGAAACCTCTCAGTGTGCTGTTTTAGCTCAGTTGGTAGAGCACTTCCTTGGTAAGGAAGAGGTCGTCAGTTCAAATCTGATAAACAGCTCCAGAAAAGTCCTGCGGTATCCGCCGCAGGACTTTTGTTGATTTTTGGAAAAGGTTACCGAAATAAAATGAAATAACAGTGAAAATTCCCTTTTTTCTATTGACAAGAGGGAATTTTCCGAATTATAATATATTCAGTATAAAGAAGATGTATACTTTAAGTAAATTTTTATGCAAAATTACTTGAAGTGATTTTATAGTAAACGACATTGAAATTTGTGCTTTCAGTCTGCGCAAAAATCATATACGCAAATTTTTGCTTGGCTTCAAGTCAAATTTCCGATGCCGTTGACCGTTTTTTGAGGAGAATACATGAGTAAGGAAAAAAATAAATCCTTTATGGATACCGTCCGCGAGGTTCAGCGGAAAGAACGCGAGACAGAAGAAAAAAATGAACGCGAGGCAGCCGAGATACAAAGAAAACATGAGGAAGAAGCAAGAAAATCGTATGAAGATAAACTGCGTCGGGAAAAAATCGAACTGATAAAGCTTAAAGAGGGAGTTATTACAGAAGACGATATCCCAAAAGAGGAAAAAGCAGTGAAAAATTATACGGTATGGGAAAAAATATCTAATTTCTTCTACCATGAAAAGCTTACTTTATTTTTCAGCGCGGCCGCACTGCTTATAGTGGTTTTTATAGTTTATTCCGTCGTCTCCGCAGAACACCCCGATATGACAATAATGTATCTCGACAGCGACACGGGAATGCAGTACCTCTGCGATGAGGCTGCGGCGGTGTTCGCTCCGTACTGCGACGATGTAAACGGAGACGGCGAAAGTCTTGTGAATATGTATTATATCCCCGCACAGCCCGATACGGACAACGCGGCTTCAATGCAGATGAGTATGTCCTACAGCACTCAGCTTGCCGCGGAATTTCAGGACGGAAACATTATAATGATAATCGGAACCGAAGATGATTTCAAGTTTCTCGGAATAGCTGACGACGGAACTCTTGCGGATATGTCCGAAATTTACCCCGATGACGAAAACGCCGTCTCCTTTGGCTATAAGCTTTCGGGAACAAAATTTAAAGAACAGCTGGGATATGAGGGTCTCCGCAGCGATCTGTACGTAGCTTTGCGTAATCCCGTGGATCTGTTCGGATCAAGCAGGGAAAAAATGGAAGAAAACTACAACCTCGCAGCGGACGTCTTTGACAAATATCTTAAAGAAAACAAAGCTTCATGAGAAATTCCGGATCAGCTTTCCGCAGATTTGGAACTTTCTTTACACAACGCGTTATCGATTACAGAATAAAAACAACAAAAAGTATCAACTACACAAAATAACCGTTATTTTGCTTTGAATTTATTAACGATTTGTTTAATGCTACGAAAATATATAAATTTTCAATCGTTCTATTGACGTATTTTATAAAACATGATATAATTTCTACTGTAAGCTGAAAACAAAATCAGCGCCTTACTTAATACAAAAGAAAAAGAAAGGATGTTTCTGGACAATGAAATCATTAAGAAAAATTACAGGCGTTGCTCTTGCGGCAGCAATTGCAATGTCATCGCTTGCGTCTGTACCTGTTTCGGCGGAAAGCATTCCCATGACAGCGGAGGTGACCGCTTCGGAAGCGTCGGCAACGACATATTTAACGGATTCGGTGATCTCGTCTTCGGGCTATAAGACAAGCTATACTTCGAGATATGCTTATAAGACTCTTTCAAGCTCGGAAAAACAGCTTTACAAGAAAATTGTGGCTGCGGCGAAAAATCTGGAGCCTACGGTCGTTATTCCGAGCGGACTCAGCAAATCCGCGGTATCGAAGGTGTTTACGATAGTTTTTCAGAACGAACCGCAGCTTTTCTGGCTTGATTCAAACTATTACAATTCTTCAAACAAATATCTTCTTCTTCAGTACAAGACGATGGATATCGATGAGATAGAAAAAATGCAGACGTCAATAAACAAGACCGTCAAGTCGCTTCTCACAAAGGCAAAGAAGCAGAGTACGACTTATGGGAAATTAAAGGTTTTCTATGACTATATCGTTTTGAACAACAACTTCGTTCTTGAGAGCAAGGGCTACAATACTACGATTTACGGCGCGTTTACAGGTTCCGAGGATCTTCAGTGCGCGGGCTACGCAAAATCAATGCAGTATTTGTGCGACCTTGCGGGGATCACAAGCATGGTGGTGACCGGTACGAACAAGGACGGCGCGTCTCATGCGTGGAACATTGTAAAATGCGGAGACGGATATTATAATCTTGACACCACATGGGGCGATCCCATAAACGATTACGATGAGAATTACATTCAGTATGAATTTTTCCTCGTACCTGACAGTTGGATACAGAACATTACTCATTATAACGTAGGAAAGTTTGATATCGACGGAAAGATGACTACTCTTTACACTCCGCCCAAATGCACAAAGACAAAGTACAATTATTTTATCAAGAACGGCATTAATTATACCACCGCCGCAAAAGGCTATGCCGCTCTCCAATCGCAGATAAAGAAGGCTGTAAAGAGCAAAACAAACGTTGTAGAGATAAGAGTTACCACAAAGAAAGTATACGAGCAGCTTATAGGCAGTTCTTATCAGCAGAAAATACTGAAATATGCGAAATCATGCAGCAGCAACGTAAAGAATGTTGCGGTTCATACGGCATATACAAAAGGCTCATATGTTGTACACTACGATATAAACTACAAGTAATTGAATACTGAAACGGAAACGGAGCGGAAAATCAATTTTTCCGCTCCGTTTTTTATCTCCTCTCCCGCTGTCGTTATGGTTTGGGAATGGCTCGCTTTGCTTCCTTTTTTGGGGGAGCAGCAGCTCTGATTCTCCGAAGACGTTTTTTCCGCAGCCAACGCTAAAAAACAAAATGAAAAGCAATGTAAACCTTCGGAAAAAATACGTAAACTTTGGTTTGCATATGAATATATCATTAATTTTTTTTTAACTTTTTAAATGACAACTTGAGGTTATTGAAAATAAAACGTCATGGCGTTATAATGAAAATATGATAACGACCTGCTTTGAAAGGAGATAAATAAAATGACATTAATGGAAAAGCTTGTAAGCCTGCGAAAGGAACACAAATTCTCTCAGGAGGAGCTTGCGGAAAAGCTCGGCGTGTCGAGACAGACAATTTCAAAATGGGAGAGAGGCGAAGCTTCCCCCGATATGGGAAACGCAATACAGCTTGCAAAGATATACGATATATCTCTCGACGAGATAGCGCGCTGTATTACGGGCGAGGAAGATCCCGTAAAGCCTCACGGAATAAGTCTTAAAAAGGAAACCTACAGAAACGCCGCCGAAAGTAGCGCCGCTTCAAACGAATATATAAGAATGGTTCTCCCCGAAAAGGAATCCGATGAGATATATCCTCAGCTGAACGCCTATAAATCGGCAGACGGCGGGAACGTCTCAGATAAAATGCCGGAAAGAAAGACCGTGCATGAAGAAAAAACTTTTGAAAACGATCAGGAATCCGTTCGTGTGCAGAAAATCAAGGGGTATTTTACGGATTATCAAAGAGAAGCTGTCGGAAAAAAGCTGATGAAATTTCCGTTCTGGGCGCTGGCGATTTTCATATTCTTATTTTTCGGCGGAGTATTGCGTTTATGGGAATATTCATGGATAGTTTTTCTGCTCATTCCCGTTTACTATACAACGATAAAAGCGTGGGTCAGCAAAAACGCGTTCTATTTCCTTTATCCGCTTTTTGCGACGGCGGCGTTCTGCTTTTTGTGCATGGCTTTCAATGGCGAAAGTCTTATGGCAGCCTTTTTTGCAGTATGGACATTCGGCTCAATACCGCTTTATTACACGTCGATCATCGCGTACAGAAAGAAAAAATGTAAATTTTTCTGTTTTCCTGTGGCTGTTGCCATATTGTTTGTTTCGGGAACATTGGTATTTGGCAGCGGAGAACTGTGGCTGTGGCTCTTTGCGCTGATACCGTTTTACTACATATATTCATCAAAGATAGACGAAAAAATATTCGGGGGAAAGAAATGATATATTTATTTGCTTCAAGGTTTATGGGACAAACCCGCGCCGAGCAGCATGAGGCGGCATACAAGCTTTTGTTTTCAAAGCTTCGGGAAGTATACAGCGTGAACGCTTCCTCGGAGATCATTCTGACGGGGATCAGCGGAAAGCCGTACTTTAAGGATATTCCGATAAGCTTTAACATTTCTCATTGCAGGGGATATGTATGCGCGGCTTTCTGCCGCAGTGACGAGGGAAACGTCGGAACCGACTGCGAAATGATACGTCCGTATAAGAAAAATATGGCGCTCAGATATTTTACCGATAAAGAGAATATCATCTGCGAAAATAACGATAAAATATTCACCGAGCTTTTTTCTCTGCACGAAAGCTATGTAAAATATACGGGCACGGGGATAGCGGGGCATTTTAAGGATATTTCCTTTGATATATGGGAGGGGAATATCCTCACCGACAGAAAAGATATTTCCTTCTATGCGTATGATATTGACGGAGGAATCGTCACTCTCTGCGCCGAAAAGAATTCGGGAGTCTATATGGGAAGTTTGAGTAAATAAAATGTGCTTGAAAGAGAAAATACAGGCAGCACCGCACAAAGATTGCGCGGTGCCGCCATAATTTTATTGCTGCACAGACTTTTAGTCAGCAATAAGATTCACATAGGAATCGTCAAGCGTTTCATCTCCGTCAAACCCGCGGCACAAGCCATAATGCCCGTAATAAATGTCCTCAGCTTTATATTCCCCCGAATAATTCCAAACATCACTATGAGAATATACTTCCATAACTCCGCTGTAGGAATAAAAGCTGCTTATGCTTTTAATGAGAATATCCGCCTTATCCAAAGGAAAGCTTGTTTCACGGATAATGTATCTGTCGCCTTCATTTGTGCATACAGCGAAATGTGTTTTCCCCTCATAGGATGCTTCAAGAATATGTCCCTTTGTGAAAATATCGTCGTACATATATTTTTCCGTGTCACCCTCCCAATAAAACGCGTTTCCAATACTGTCAAGAAGGGCTGTGCGCAATACCGAAAACCTTTCAAAAGGACAAATCCTCCATTTAACATCACTGCTGTCGGAAGAGACATTTACCGAATAGGTGTGAAGCTTTGCAATTCTCTTATATCCCCACCTGTCATAAAGATAGACAAGCTCATCGGCTGCGGCAAATACCATACCTGTTTTTCCGCTTTGCTTTGTAAAATTCATACAACCCTCTATCATATATTTCAGATTTCCGTGTCCCTGATAGTTTTTAAGAGTTGAAGCTGCAAAGGGAAATATGAAGCTCTGCTTTTGACCGTTTTTATCCTTGAAGTAAGCATCAAACCAATAAACCGCCGATTCAATTTCGGTTCCGTTAAAAACAACTAAAGTTCTTTCGGGAGAAAAGCTCCTTTCAAAGAAAAAGTCACAGTAGCCGTCCGCATCTTCGGGAAATCCCTCGCACCATATTTTTTTCAGAGTGTCAATATCACTTTTCTTCGGATGTACCAGCTTTCGCATTCAGTCCGCCTCCAATTACAAATAAGGTCAGCAAGCCGCAGAATATAACAGCAATTGTCAGTATTCCCTTTTGTTCTCCAAGCAGCAGCGCCGCACCGAATGCTACAGAACCGCAGGCAGACGTTATGCTTTCAATCGTGCTGTTGATTCCCAATGCGCGGCTTTGACCGATGGTATTAACTTCCGGCATAGAAGAAAAATAAACCGACTGTGCTGATAATCCGAAGCTGTCAGCAGCCGCAAAAAGTACGATCACTATATAACAGCTTGCGATAGACGGATTGAAAACAAGATACAGCAGCGCCGCCGCATATATAAACGAAGCAAGTATCATAGACTTTCTTGTACCGAGCTTTGATATAACAGGCTCTCCCAGGGCATCTCCCGCATAAATGGATATTACCCCGCTTATAAGGAATGCCATAGATATTTCAGCGGCGGAAAGGGAATTTTCCTCCGCAACTATCGGGAAATAATAGCTTAGGAATGATGCGCAAATCAAATAAGGAATAGCGAGACAAATGAAATAGCGTATCAGATTCGGAGTAATAAAGTCCCTGATCGAAGCATTGCTTCTTTTCCCTTCAATGACAGTCCGCTTGTTATCCAAAAGCATTATGCCAAGGATCAGAATGAGCACTGCACAAAAAGCGGCAGTGAAATAAGCAGCCGTTATTCCAAACTGCTCCCATAAAATTGAACCGACGACCGTTCCGCAGTTCATACCTGCAAGAAAAGCCGCATTGTAATGAACAAAACCCTTGTTGCGGTTTTCTTCTTCATCAAAGTCTGCTATCCGGGAATTTATCGCTATTGTGAGAAATCCTCCGCCTATGCCGCAGATACTGTTTGCGCATATAAGCATCCACAGATTTCCCGCAAAAGCTGACAGCATATTTCCTCCGATATAGAACACCGCTCCTATAAGGCACATAGGCTTTATTCCTGTCTTTTTTATGGCAAACCCACAGAACAAGGAAGAAATTGCCGATACGATCAGCTCCGCAGAAAGAGGCAGCGCCGCAGCAACTTCAGCCGGCATAGGAAAGTCTTCGTTCCAGAGCGACATACCGTATATCGGCAGAAATGCGGTTGTTATATTCGCCGTAAAGAAAACCATAAACGCAACAGGACGAATGATCTCGGGGGAATATGAAGACTTGTCCGAAGCTGCTCTGTGCCTTGCGCGGAATGCCGTGCCGCCGTTCATGATCTCGGCAAACAGCAGCATTATTATTATAACTGCCATTGAAGAAAGTATCAGTATATTCTTGTACAAAGCGTTGTTTTCCTGAACATAGATGTCATAATTCGCACCCACTTCGATAAATGCCAGTATTTCACCGTTTTCATCGTATGACGGAATAAGCGCAAAGGTGTAGTTGCCCTCCGAAAGCTCATAATCCTGTGAGATATAGATTTCGCTGCTCTCCGCAAGAACTTGCTCGACAGAATTCGCGTAAGCCCCTGCCATAGGATACATTATGCTGTGTAATCCGTCATTTCTGTAAACCTCGCATATTACATTGCTGTGGATCCTGTATATTACAGCGTAAACATTGCGGGATTCATTTGTATTGCTTTTCAAAACACTCAAAATGTCGTCGTTAAGTGCCTGATAGCTCTCGTCAAACCACATATCGGGAGAATTTAATTTTGCAACCGTTTCCTTGTCCATTGTGGCATCTATCAGATAGGCTATATTGGAAAGATTTTCGACGGATTCGGATACAAATCTTTCATTGCAGGTATTGAAGATAGTAAGAGAAACTCCTGCTGTTACCGCTATGGCAGTCAGCAAAACAAGTATCTGAGTATTATTTTTGGCAAAGCCCTCCGATCGGATCATACCAATGATTTTTATCAGTGAATAAACGGCAATTACCGCCATAAGCAGAATAGCGGCATATACACAAAGGACAATTACTTTATATCCCGGGCTTATGCCGATAATATCGCTGCTGAATATTTCTTCGCCTGTACTGTTTACACAATTAACGAAATATGTATATTCAGATTCGTCCGTAACAGGGTCATAGCTGTATTCTGCCGATACCACAGAAATATTTCCGCCGTCCGCGTTCAATCCCGAATAAAGAGGCGCTTCGGAAATACTTCCCGTGCTGCCGCCGCTGAAATGACCCTGTCCGATAACCTCTGTCAGCTGACCGTCAGTTCCTATGGAATACACCTTTCTGAGTCCGATGTCGCCTGCATAAAGCGTTCCGCTGCTGTAATCCACATCGGAAATAATGCTGCAATATTCATCGGTGTCATTTTCAGACGCGTCATAAAGCAGCAGATCTTCTCCGTTTTGATATGTATGTATATCTCCGTTCATTAACGAAACATAAATATTAAGAGAATCATCAAAGGTGCTGTCGGACACATCATCATATGCATTCTCCAAAGGCATAAAGGCACATTCCGCAGCTTCATTACCGGAGCATTTTTTAACATATATGCCGTCCTCACAAATCTCGGAAAAGTACAATTCACCCTTGATAATCCGAGGACTGTCAAGATAGATAACCTGAATATTATCTTCATCGCATGTATCCGCTTCGTAAAGCACTTCTCTTTTTCTGCCGCTGTTTGTGAATTTCAGTATTCTTTCACGATAAGCATAGGTTCCGTCATAATTATAGCTTTTATCGTGTACATAAAGCTCGCCGTTACAGGCAGCTGCGGCATCTGCATAATCAAATGTCCTGTCGGGATCGCCTCCGGGCAGTAAATATATAAGTTCATTGTTTTCATCGGTAACGGCTATGGAATATGAAGAATCCGTAATGTAATAATTTCCGCTGTCGGTAAACACAGCCTGAACAGGATTTTCAAGATAATATTCACTTTCAAACGGATTACTGCCTATGCAGTCTGCAAATGTGCTTACAAAAGCCGTAAGCAGCACCAAAGCGGTTATTATCAGAAATACAGAATTGCTTTTTATTTTCTCTTTAAAATTTTTCACAGGCAAGCTCCTAAACTACTGTAACAGTATATTTATCGATCATTTTACAGGGACGAAGCAGAGTTTTGTCATTTTTAAGTCCCGCAACTCCTATATCCTCACCAAGATTTATAAAGTCAACATTTTTATGTTCAATTGCCATCTGTCTGTTCAGCCAATATGTAAGTCCTCTTATCCTTTCGGCATTTTTCTGAAAATAATAACACATAGTGTTATCATTGATCTTTTCACATACCGCGAAGGATAAGGGCTTGTTTCCGTCGTATGAAACCGAGATCCTGTGTCTGTCGGGGACGTATATCTCCATAAATCTCCTAAACGCATTTTTTTCGCACCCATAAAAACAGTTTTCACATTTATGGACATCGCACCATTTATCAAAAATGCTCATACAGTCGGAATATTTGTCGGGAGTATATTTTTCACATTTTAATTCGGGATAATGAGCTGTAATGTAATTATATCCCCCTCGTTTTGTTTTATTTGACGTACCTGCCATAGATAAAAAAGCATCTGTGTCATAAAGATAATCGCTGAATTTTTCATCAAATGTTATTTTGGCAGAATAACCGTTTTCAATTATCAGATCCCGATAAATTTCTGTTTCACTAAGATCAACATATTCAAAAAGCGGCTTAATATTATTTGAACGGCAATATCCGATAACAGCGTTGATTGCCTCGCACAATGCTTCATTGCTTTTGCTGAGGATACAAAAGCCCCTTCTGCTGTCAACACCGATTCCCGTGACAGCAATCGCATCTCTCAGCAAAGCATACCTGTAATTAAACCTTTCACCCCACGCATAGAACATAGAGAATGTAGTATCTCCGCAGAAATTATCATTCCTGTATTCTCTGAAATATTCATATGCCGTGCTGTCAAAAGCATTGAAATCGACAGCTGACGGGGAAAGCAAAGAAACAGCCATTTCACCTAATCCTTTTCATTTTTTATTGCGGCGGCGTTTAAGTATAATCAGAAATCCGGTGACATGGTTATCCTTCATCCATAATCGACTTAATATTTTCCTCATAACTATCCTTAAAAAAGCTGCACGCCATCGGATCCTTTTCAAAATATCCGCCGCAGGCAAGCGCATTTGCACGGCAGCCCGAGCAGCGGTATCTGTTTTCACAGGCAGCACATTCGGAATTATTTTTAAAAAGCTCTTTATATGTGTAAGAACAATAGGTGTCGATTGGCGACACGCTGAGAGCTTTTTCAAGGCTTTGCCCTTCATCGAAAATATTCGGCGCTATGTTTTCCATAGAAGAACCACTCATTGCAATACACGGCAGCAGCCGTCCATCAGGAAGAAGATATGGAAAAACACGAACCGTTTCACAAAGATAATCAGATTCCCTTTCGCAGCTCCCGCAGCCTGACACAAAAGGTATATACCACTTTTCCGAATTATTTTTGAAGCCCTGAAAAAATCCGCCTAATCCAAGACGCAAAGGCATACCCTCGTTCTTGTATATTTTGATAAGCTTAATATATTCATCGAAAACCGCGGAATAATTTATGCCTCTGTCCGATTGACCCCGCCAGTTTCCCGTATCGACAATCGGCACTGCCTTCCAGTGCATTACTCCAAGCTCCTTCATAAGTTCATATGTATCAATAAGCGAACCGATATTTCCGTTATGAAGAGAGGTTGAAACCGTAACTTCATATCCGCGGCTTCGTATAAGTTTTATTGCGGCGACAGCCTTCTTTTCAGCGCCCTTAACTCCTCTGAGCCAGTCGTGACAGTTTACGCCGTCAAAGCTGAGCATAAAACAATTAGGATGAAGATCACGGCTTTGAAATTCGTCCATAAACTTTTCATCGACAGCAATACCATTGGTAAACACCTGAAGCAGTGTGATATGGTTTTCCGAAAGCATATCAACTATCTTCCAGAAATCCTTCCGAACAAGCGGTTCGCCGCCTGTAAGCGCAACCATATCAACGTTAGCTTCCCTGCACTGTCTTATGACTTCTCTGCATTTTTCAAGAGAAACCTCACCGTATTTGTTTTCATCAGAAGAGATATAGCAATGTCTGCACCGAAGATTACAGTTTCCTGTAACAGACCAAAGCATCGTGTGGGTGTATTTTGCCTCGGTATATCGGTATTTCTGATAATCCTCAAGTTTTTTATCCCTGCCGCACTCAACGAGAAAGCCTTTTGCGGCGGCAAGCTCTGTCATTTTCCTCAGCTTTTTCGGAATCAAAGGCTCGTCTGCCGATACTCCGCCTGCTGTAAGAAGCTCCAATGCCTCAAACTGCAATTGAGTAAGAATGAGAACACGGTCACGGATATTTTTACATTCAAGATCCACCACCGCATACTTTATATCTTTCCAGCCTCTCAGCGCATATTGGGGTTTAAGAGTAAAATACCGCATTTGTTTCTCTCCTGTCTTATGTTATTAATACCGAACGCTCCCGAATCTTTTAAAGAGAACAGACGACTCCACAATAAGCTATGAAGCCGTCTGCCCGACCCGGATATTATGCCGTTTTCCCGCGCAGGTCATTTACGTGTATAACGTTCTGCGCGGATTTGCGGCATTGCTGATTAAAGATTTACATTAAGATTGCCTACTCCGTTGCCGCATACAACATCTCCGGTATGACCCTTACCGCCTGCTACAGAATCAAGGTCATCCTCATCAAGCTCCGTGTTGTCACCGTTCAGATATGCCTTTGCTTCCTCAATGGTAATGTCGAAGCCAAGCTTCTTTGCAAGCACGCCAATCTTTGCGAGCTGCTCATCGGAAGCCTCTTCAAACTTTTTATCACCAAGAATAGTGATAAGCTCCTTCTTTGCCGCGTCATCCGCAACAGCCTTTGCGTAGAATTCAGTTACCTTACTCATTGTAAGTTCCTCCTTTTAATTTACGGTTTCCCGCATAGTATATGTATAAGCCTTTGAAGGCTCAATACCTTGAAATTATTCGGATATGAGGGGTCCGGACTCGCTTACTTCCGGTTTGCCGCCTACCTGGCAAACAATTATTTTTGTTTCGTAATGATCCCCCTTGCCGCCGGCAACAGCATCGAGGTCGTCATCATTGAGAGCAGCCTCTTCAGGGTCAAGAAATTCCCTTGCCTCACTGACTGTAATGCTATATCCAAGTTCCCCGGCAATCACGCTCAGTGCTTCAAGCTGTTCATCGGAAGCGTTTTCCATTGTTTTGCCGTTAAGTATATCGGCAGCTCTTTTCCGTGTGCTTTCATCTGAAATAAGTTTTTCATAAAAATCGCAGAATTTGCTCACAATTCCATCTCCTCTCCGAATTTCAATAGGCAGGGTGAACGGTAGGCTCGTTATTGTTATCATCATATCCTGCCTGTCCGCCGACTTCGCATACATGAATCTCGGTATAATGGGTCTGATTCTTTCCTCCGGCAGCGGCATCAAGGTCGTCATCATCAAGCTCCGCAAAGTCATTATTCAGATATTCTCTTGCCTCATCAGCGGTAATATCGAAGCCGAGCTTCTTTGCGAGTATGCCTATTTTTTCGATCTGCTCATCGGATACATTTTGTATCTCTGTTCCGTTCAGTATATCGGCAAGTTCTTTGTTTGCAGCCGAATCCGAAATTGCCTTGCTGTAAAAATCCGTAATTTTGCTCATATAAAAACCTCCTGTAATTTTTTATTTTCTTAAGATTGGGTAACGCCGCCGCCGTTTGAACCATTACATTCAAATTTCAATGTATCGCCTCTGTATAAAGATATACGCGATGAGTTTCCCTTTCCGCCTGCGACAGCATCAAGGTCATCATCATCAAGCTCTGTATCATCACCGCGCAGATACGCCTTTGCTTCTTCAACGGTAATGTCAAATCCCATCTGCTTTGCGATTTCTCCGATCCTTTCAAGCTGTTCATCGGCTGCCTGCGCAATATCAGAGCCATCGAGTATTTTGCCAAGCTCTGCATTCTTTTCACTGTCTGCAAGTACCGCAGAATAAAAATCATTGATCTTACTCATCTGAAATTCACCTTTCTTACTTTTTGTTAATGCTGCTCTGTCCCGAAGCATCTTCCTTGACGGAAGAAGGATTTCCCGAATAGTTAATGGTACTCATACCCGAGGCTTCTGCGTCAAGCTCATTTTTCGCATAGACCTCCGCTGAAGATGTTCCCGAAACAGATACCTTTACATTGCCCGCCTCAGCATCGGCGGCATTAAGCTTCGATACACCGGAAATATCATACGAAGCCAGGTCGCAGCTTCCCTTAACGCTTACAACGGAAGCTCCTTCAGCCGATACATTTATTTCCGTAACCTCCTCGGGAATTGTATAATCAGTCTGAACACTTCCGCTTACATTGACAGAGGAAACCTTTGCGCCAATAGTAAGCGTGTAATTCATATTTTCATACATTACTCCCGATCTGCCCGACAAAATGATTTTTTGGCCCGCTTCGTCAACAGATAATGTCAGATCATCACATACATTATCATCAGCCTCTATTTTTGATTCGGACGCGGAAGGATCGATAATCACCTTGATATTTGAGTTGCTGTTGCTTATAGTGCCTGTGGAGAAGCTGTAAATGCCATCGGGAACAGAAACGCTTTTTTCTGTCATTGAACCGCTGCCCTTGATAATTTCAGAAAACTCTTCATCATTCATATCAATCACAACAGAATCGGAATATGTATCCTCTTCTCCGCAAGCAGTAAATGCTCCGAGAATTGCCGCCGCGGATAAAATCACCGCGGCCGCTTTCTTTTTTTTCATAATAACCCCACCTTTCATATTATTTAAGCGGTAAGCCCGCCATCTATGATAAATGTCTGTCCCGTAATATAGACCGACTTATCGCTTGCAAGGAATACACAAAGCTCCGCAACCTCCGAGGGCTTTCCAAAACGTCCCAAAGGAATTTCGGCAATGCACTTGTTTTTGTATTCATCATCAAATCCCGCTGTCATAGCCGTTTCGATATATCCCGGAGCAACAGCGTTTACCCTGATATTTTTTGAAGCCAATTCAAGAGCGGCAGCTTTTGTAATGCCTATAATACCCGCCTTGGAAGCACAGTAGCTGCTCTGACCCGCACCGCCCTTAACACCGAAAACAGAACTGATGTTAATTACCGAACCGTGCTTTTGTGACATCATCGGAATCGCTGCGGCCTGCATTGCGGCAAAAACAGCGGACAGATTGCAGTTTATCACATTGTCCCAGTTTTCTTTTCCGGCTGAAAACAGCAGTTCGGGACAAGCTATTCCCGCCGCGTTGATAAGCGCGTCTATTCCGCCCATAGCTTTTATCTGCTTTTTTATTGACGGAGATATGCTGTCCCTGTCGGAAAGATCAAGACAGAATGGAAACAGCTTATCGGGAAATTCCTCCGAAAGCTCTTCAATAGCAGCCGAACCGTTTCTGTATGATCCCGATACGACCGCTCCCTCTCTGATACATTCGGCGGCACAGGCAAGACCTATCCCGCCCGAAGCACCTGTTATTATCACTTTTTTTCCTTCAAGAATACCCATCTAACACGCCTCCGACAGCATACAGCAGTAATTCCCCGCTGTGTCTGTACCCGTTACAAGAATGGTTTTAACGCTGTCAAGCGACTTATCCGCAAAATTATCGGACACCTTGCCTGTTTTTAACACCGCAGCGGCAAGAGCGGCACTCAACATATATCCGCTGCCGAGAGTTTCGCCAAACAGCCGTTTGGGATAAGCATATACCGTTCTGTTCTCAAATACGCTGTCCATTGCTTCTTTTTCTATGCTGTCGAAGTATGTCCCGTTTGCCGCTGTGAACACCGCATCGGGAACTTTATCGCCGCAAATCTCTGATACAGCTTTAGCAATAAGCTTTGAGCATTGTTTATCGGCCGAAGCTGTCAAGGGATAAACGGGAAGCAGCGCCGATGAAAAATCCGATACCTTGCAGTATGTGTTCAAGCTCTTTTCGGCTCTGACCGTAAAAACTGCAGTACCCTCCGAAATGTCGCTGCCCGCGGCCGTTTTGAGGGTTTTGATTGAATCAAACAGCTCCCCTGAATACTCCTCCACAGAACCGCACAGGATAACGTCCGCCTTTTTGCCGCTCAGAAGAAGCGAGGTATACTCCAAAGGGTCGCCGCCCATAAGAACGGTACTGACACCCTTATAGCCGTTTACAATACATATCTGACCGACGCAGGAATTCGGAACGGTTCCCGAAAACACTGTAGGACTGCACAGCGCGGGATTTCCCCTTGCCACCGAATCGGAAAACCGAATGTTGCTTTCCGCAGCGCCGAAGCCTGTTGAAATTATCGTCCCGACTCTTGTTACGTCAATATCATCGGGGTATTTTCCGTCAATCCTTGCAAAATCGGCAGCGGCGACAGCGAGCTTACTGTATCTGCTGCATCTTCTCAGTTTTGAGGACGGTACGTTCGACGTAAATTCCGGTCTGCCGCCGTTTATTTCGGGGATTTTGCCCTCGGCGATCTTCATAAGCTCAGCAGCGGACATCGCACATCGGGAGATAATTCCGATCCCGTCAATATATACGGGCTTCATTACGCTTCACCTCCGCTGTATTTTTTTACAAGAACACTTGCGCTGTTTCCCGCAAAAGCGAAGCTGTCGGAAATGGCACAGTTTATATCCATATCACGATTTTTAAGGATAATATACACATTATCCGCTCCCATGACAGGTTCTGTCAGATTTGGCATAATTATCGCCTTATTGTACTTCATAGACAGAATAACGCTGATAAGCTCTGCCGCACCCGAAGCACCCATACAATGTCCGATAAGCGCCTTGGTGGATGATAACGCAGGCTTTTTTGCGCTGCCTTTATATATCCTGTTTATAGCCTTTATTTCCATACTGTCGTTTATTGCGGTGCCCGTACCGTGACCGTTTATGTAATCGACCTCGTCAATGTCGGTACTGCCATCGGAAAGTGCGGAAAGCATTGTGCGGTATGCTCCGCTTCCGTCAGGCTCGGGGCTTGTAATATGGTACGCATCGTTGCCGATACTGTAGCCCGCTATCTCACAATAGATATTTGCATTTCTTTTCAGGGCGTGTTCAATGGATTCAAACATAAGAAATGCGCCGCATTCGCCGATATTTATGCCGTCACGTTTTTCATCGTAAGGATTGCAGGTACCGCTGCTCAGTGATTTCAGCGCATTAAATCCATACGCCGCAACTATTGTCAAAGGATCTGCACCGCCCACAACAGCCATATCGCATATACCGTTTCTTATGTAATCGAGTGCCATCCCCGCCGCAGTAGTTCCCGAAGCGCAGGCGGCGGATGAAACACTTGCTCCGCCTTTTACACCCGTAAGCTCTTTGATGTATGAAATATAGTCATTCATTCCGGCAAGAGTTCCGTCTGATGGCTTGCCGTCTGCTTTGTTAATGCTGTGCTTATAATAGGAGCCTGTATTTGAAAGGAGCGTTCCGTAAAAAAGGCGGCAATTTTTGCCCTCGGACGAAAGCGTTTCCCTGTCAAGCCCGCAGTCGGAAAGCATTTCGGCGCAGGATTTTTTGATAAGTATGCGAAGCCTTGCGTCAGTGTCCCTTTCGTCAATATCCGCTTCACCGAAATATTCGGTAAGAAGCCCATCGGTACTGAAAGCAGTGCATTTTTTTATACCGCTTATTCCCTCCGAACAAGCTTTGATAAATTCCGACTTATTATTTGCATTTCCGCAGACGATTCCCATTCCCGTAACAACGACTTTTTTCATAATCAACCCTCATGTGTCCGGATATATTCCGCAATGTTATTTACGGAACTGAGCAGGCGCATATCTTCGGAAGGCACATCAATCCCCCAGGTATCATAAATCATAACCGCCAGCTCAAGAGCGTCAACGGAATCCAGTCCCATAGTTACCTCATCACCGCTTCCCGATCCGAAAACAGGTGAATCATATGTAAATCCTTCAATTTCCGTGGTGTCAACGTCCATAGTTTCAATAATTTTTTCAAAAATCAAGTTTTCAATAGTTTCCATAGAGAATCCTCCGTTAATGCAGTATATAGTTTATTGAGCATTTTACCGATGATGTAACTATTCCAAGCAGTTTTTTTTGAAATTTATTTGCCCTGTCATTGTTTTCATACATAGCATAAACTGCCCGCTTGCAGTCAAAGGTCTTGAACATTTCCATTGACCCCGCAAAGGCAAGAAGAATACAGCCGCTTCCCAGATACCTTTCAGACGCGGAAATATGCTCAAAAACAGCACTGCTTTTATCGGGAGTGCTTACCAGCGTATAAGCGGCAAGCTCATTTTCCCTGAAAACGGCATAGCTCATTTTTCTGCTGAGATACCTGTTCGGATCGTCGAAAAAAGGCTTCACATCAAGCTCATTCCGAAAATTGTTTTCGCCTGACAGATAAATATCTGAAATACGCTTCTCCGGCAGATCCGCAAAGCTGACCTTTGAAAATCCCTGACGGTTAAGCATATTGCAAAGCTTTCCGCCCGTGTCTGCCATATATTCCTCCCAGCGGATAAAATCCTCCGATTTTCCGCTGAAAACATTGCAGACCGAGCCTTTTTCAAAACCGCATTTCAGGCAAGCTCTTGATACCGCCGCAAAATATCGGTGTTTCTCGGTAATACCGACTCTTACGGGCTTCGGCATATTTTCTGCCGCAAAGCTAAGGAGAGCTGAAAATACTCCTTTTTCTCTCTCGGTTTCAATTGTATATCCATAAAGCAGCCTCGTAAATCCGCTGTCAGCCGACAGGCATACATAGCCGACTGCCTGTCCGTTTTCCCACAGCATATATATCCTGCCGCCTGTTGATAAAGCGCTCTTTGCCGAAATATCCGAAAGCCGGCTTCTGCTTTCGCCGAAAAGGAAAATGTAATCTGTAAAAGTCGCTTCGGCTATTTTACGCATATTTACACATTCCTTCCAACCCGATTTCGCAAAGATATTTTACCCGTTCATCACGGGACATTTTTTTGAATTCATCGCTGACGGCAAACGCTTCGAGATATTCGGAAGCGCTTACTGCCGTTTCGGAAACCGCTTTTCCCACCTTGTCGGAAAGACCCACGGTGTAAAATTTCAGCCTGCCGCCGCTTGTACCCGTAATTCCCATAAATCTTAGAAAATGCTCGGCTTTATAATATCCGAACGCTTCATACAGTCCGAAAAAATCAGCCATTATCTCATCGTGCAGACGATTTTGCGAAAGACCGTATTTCTGTTTGGTGAAATAGTGGGTACACTCGTGCTCACGTCGAATTATCATTGACCTTTCGGACCATTCTTCTTCCGAAAGTCCCATCTCGGAAGCGGGGACATTGCTGTAAGGCTTTGCGGACAGAATAATAAATCTTGTGGATTTTCCGAACGCGAAGGATGCTCCCGTTTCGGAAAGACCGTCGGGACGGATTCCCTTGTATATCGCATTTGTGACCAACGCTTCAAAGTCATTTTTATCGGACAGATAAATGATCGGTATCTCCCCCGCAAAGGAATTGTAAATTTCAAGTCTTATCCTTTCGGGTGATCTGAAATCAACAGGCCGCTTCGGGCATACATATCCGTTTATCGCCTCCGCTGCGCCGCGATCGGCAGCGACAGAAGCTATATTCCGCCATTTTTCAAGAAATGCCGTATCATACGCGATATTTTCAGTGCAGTCTGCAAACCCGTTTGATATGTATTCTCTGTACTCCTTCTCTTCATCGGAAGAAAGAGCGTATTTGGCTATAATTTCGTTTATTGTCAAGCTAACACCTCCGATAGCGGCATCAGACCATCTGTCTGCTTGCAAGCTCCGCGAATTTTCCGTTTAATGCCATAAGCTCGTCAAATGTCCCCTGTTCAACAACCTGTCCCTTATCAAGGTAGATTATTCTGGAGCAGTTCTTTATGGTTGAAAGTCTGTGCGCGATAACTATTCTTGTACATTTCATTTCTTCGAGAGTGTTTACCACCATTGCCTGAGTAATGTTGTCAAGAGCAGATGTCGCTTCATCGAACATTACAATATCGGGATCGGACGCAAGCGCACGGGCAATCAGAAGCCTTTGCTGCTGACCGCCTGAAAGTCCTCCGCCGCCTTCCGAGATCATCGTAAACATTCCCATAGGCATTTTTTTTATGTCCTCGGCAAAGCCGGAACGTCTTGCAGCCTCCCACGCTTCATCCACAGTCAGCCAGGGAGCGGTTATTACGATGTTTGAGTAAATATCTCCGGAAAAAAGCTTTCCGTTTTGCAGAACAACACCTATCCTTCTTCTTACGCTTCTGAGGTCAAGCCCCTCTGCGTCCTGAGAATCATAATAAACGCCGCCCGATTCGGGCTTTTCAAAACCTAAAAGAACTCTGAACAGCGTGGATTTTCCGCAGCCCGATGAGCCTACGATTCCCACATACTCCCCTGCTTTGATGTGCAGTTCCAAATCGTTCAGAACATATGGCATATCCTCGTTATAGCGGAATTTCACACGGTTCACTTCAATATCACCGCTGAGCTTGTCAACACGTTTTTTATAACCCGAATTTTCAGGCTCTGCCTCAATAATCGGACGTATAATATCGAGTGCGGGACGAAGCGAAGCTACCTGTGTCGTAATATTCGCCATTGACATGACCGCACCTGTGAACAGCGCATACGCCGAGTTGAATGCAATATAATCCGACGCACTGAGCCCGTTTACATAAGCGGTATAATAAAGTACAACTGTACCGCCGAACACCGCGAAATTTGAAAGCGCACCCGAAACAGCAAGGAATGTATGAGGCATAATGTGCAGCTTACTGTAAAGCTCTGCCCACTTGGAATATGCCCTTGTTTCCGCTCCCGACACCTTTATTTTGGTGATTCCGTTCAGAAGCTGAAATACGATACTCGAAAGCTTTCCGTTAATTTCATTGTTCTCCTTAGTCTGCTTTATCTGAACAAGTGCTGTGATAACATATATCGCAACCATCAGCAGCACAATGATGAGCGAAGGAAGAAACATTTCGGGAGATATTGAGCTTATCTGAAACAGATAAACAAAGGAGAATACCGAAGCAAGCAGCGTAGGCACAAGCTGTCCGCCGAGAATCCCGCATATCTGATTTATCGAGGCTGCCCGCTGGGTAAGATCGCCCGAATCATATTTTTTGAAAAAGTCCACAGGAAGACTCATAAGCCTTGCCCATACCGCATTTTGCGCAAGAAGCTCCAGCTTGTTTCCGATACGCATTACCCATACAGTACGGGATAGTTCGAATAAAGCCGTCACCACAACCGTACCGACAATAAGTACGCTTATGCCGAATATCTCCTCTGACGTACCCGAAGGAACTACTGTGTTAAACACAAATTTATTTATCGCAGGCATTATCATTCCGACGAGACCCGCAACAAGACTTATTGCAAGCAGGCAGACAACATCAGCGGCCGAAAATGCGCCTGTAAGGAACTTGTAAAATTCCCCCATAGTGAGCTTTCTGTTTTCAAAGGGCTTGTAAAAGCAGTAGGCAACCGGAGAAAATTCCTTTGCGCGCTTCTCGTTAAGCTTAACTTTGTTTCCGTTGTCATCAAAAAAATAATATCCGCCCTGAATTGAAGGGATCAAAGCACATGAAGAGCCGTCTTTCAATGTACAGAGAAGGGGCATTGAGCCGTCCTTCCACCACTTTCCGACAGTGACGATCTTTCTGCGCATTACACCCGTTTCGGTCATAGCAAACTGCATTACGCTTTCGGGATCTGATAATCCCGACGGAAATGAAAGGATATCCGTTTTGAGAAAGCTGCATATTCTTATCATTTCAAGAGCTGTGCGGCTCAGGGCATTTCCCGAGGACTTTGCCGCCGACGCACTGCCAAGGGAGGTGTATACGCTTTCAGCGGAGCTTTTCAGTGTCTGTGCATCAAGCTGTTTTTTAAGCTTTACTCTTTCGGAAAAAGTGTACATATTTTTCACCTCGGTTATTCACTCTTGACAAGAGCCGCATATTTTCCGTTCTTTGCAATCAGTTCGGAATGTGTTCCCCGTTCTGTTTCCCTGCCGTATTCAAGCATTATTATTTCATCGGCGTCACGGATAGTTGAAAGTCTGTGCGCAATTACAAAGCAGGTCATACCTCTGCGTTTTACGGCATCCATTACAAGCTTTTCCGTTGTGGGGTCAAGAGCGGAGGTTGCCTCATCGAGAATAATTACAGACGGGTGCGCCGCAAACGCTCTCGCAATTTCCAGACGCTGCCTCTGACCGCCCGAGAAATTTCCGCCGCCTTCCGCTATCACAGAATCGTAGCCGTCCTTCAGCGCCATAATATCATTATGTATGCAGGCGTCCTTGCAGGCTTCGATAATTACCTCCTCGGGGATTGTGCTGTCCCACATAGTAATATTATCCCTGATAGTTCCGCTGAAAAGGGATATACTCTGGTCAACCACAGCCACCGAGCTTGTGAAAACATAACGATCGATATCCCTGATAGGCTTGCCGTCAAAAAGCAGTTCGCCGCTTCTTTGAGGGAAAAGCCCGGAAATAACCTTTGCAAGTGTGGATTTACCGCTTCCGCTTCCGCCTACAAGAGCAATCATACTGCCCTTTTTTGCCTTCAGATTAAAATTTTCGATAAGCGCGGGTGCAAGGGAGCTGTAGCCGAAGCTGATATTTTTCAGTTCGACCTCACCGCTGAGTTTTTCATATTCGCCTTCGGCAATGCTCGGGTCAAAATCAACATCGGTTTTATAGTTCATAACGTCCTCGACCCGCTCCATACTTCCGCTCATATCCTGGAATACCTGAATAGAGTTGACAAGAGAACTGACAGGAGAAAGGAAGAGCGTCATAAAGCTCTGGAAAGCCATCAGCGAGCCGATGGTAAATTCTCCGTTAAAGATATTGTACACACCTATCATAAGAACCGTTCCCGTACTGAGTCCCGAAAGGATCTGCGGGGCAATGCTTATCATAGTGTTTCTTCTGCGAAGCTCCAGCATTGCGTTATTATACTTGGTCTGGTAGCCTGAGATCTTCTCAAAAAAGCCTGTTTCCGAGCCGCTGGCTTTAATGGTTTCGATCATAGAAACGGCAGCTATCATAATACCCGAAAGCTTTCCGCTATCACGCTGGATAGACTTTGCCGCGTTGGTATTCTGCTTGGAAACCATTCTCATAATGATAATGTTTATCACCGCGACCGCAATGCCGATAAGCGACATTGCGGCACTATAGTATATCATAACCGCAAGATAAACACCTATCATAATGACATTCAGGATAACAGGAGCAAGCTGTGTGCAGAGTGCGTAAGCGATCTCGTTATTGCTCTGCTGTCTTGAGGAAATATCACCCGCAAATCTCTGAGAGAAAAACTCCGCAGGCAGTCTGAGAACGTGCCACATAAACGCAGAGGACGAACCGATACTCATTTTTGACTGAAGCTTTGCAAGATAAATACCCCTTAGCATTTCGGCAACAAAACCGATAACTAAAGATATTCCCATAGCAAGCAGAAGCGGCTGCATTTTATCCGCCGCACCGCCTATCAGCACATCATCGGTAAACATTTTGTAAAACACGGGACGAACAAGACCTATCACAGACAGAATAAGTCCCATTGTCAGAATGAAGACCAGCAGCGCACCGCTGCCGTCAAGCCGCTTTTTAACAAATGCCATAACGCTCTTAGGCTTTCCCGACGGCGCAAAGCTTTCGGAGGGTTTGAATTTTAACGCAATACCCGTAAACGAACGGTCAAATTCCTCCATATCCACCAAAACACGACCGCCTGCGGGATCATTGATAACAGCCTTATTTCCTTTAAAACCGCAAAGCACGACAAAGTGATTGAAATTCCAATGAATTATCATCGGGAAATCGGTCTGTTCCTTTATTTTTTCAATGCTCATACGAAAGCCCTTTGCCTCAAGACCGTGATGCCTTGCGGCAAGGCTTATATATTTGGCTGTACTGCCGTCCCTGGAAACGTTACAGTCGGAACGGAGCTGTTCCAGCGGGATATATTTTTTATAGTACGCAAGTATCATTGCAAGTGAAGCGGCGCCGCATTCAAGCGCTTCCATCTGCAATATTACAGGCACTTTTTTTGCAGTATTCTTCATATTGTGCCTCCTTATGATACAAGAAGCTCAACAGGAAGATACTCGCTTGTCACAACTATGATTGAACACTGCGTTCCAAGCTCAACAGGAAGGTTTTCTCCTTTACTGTTTGACCATTTATATGAATTGCCTGAATTTTCATCGAGATCCAATCTGATTCTTATTTCCACAAATGAACCTTCGGGAAGTATATTTTCCACATAAGAAAGAGTACCCATCTTTGAGATAATACTTTCCTCCGAAACCGGCGTTTCGGATATTGAAGTGATAATACCCGTCATATATCCGTATTCCTCTCTTGCGGCATAAGAAGGAGACACCTGTGCCGTCATACCGAGGCTGAGAGAATTCGCGGTCTGCATAGGTACATAAGCAACTACCTCATTATATCCGCTGTCAGACATTACAGACGATATTGTGTCGCCTGCTTCTATCGCACTTCCGCAGGGCTTTACAGACTGAATATATCCCGAACTGCTGCTTTTTATGACTGTTGTGGCGACATAAGTGTCAACAAGCTCTTCTATTCTGTTTTCAAGATTTATATATTCATCGCTGCCGTTTTCAAGCGCTGCCAGCTCATAGCGATAAGCGTCAATTTTATCCAGCAGTTCATTATTTGATACGACCGCGATTATATCTCCAATGTTGACATAATCGCCGCTGCTTACGAGAACATCTGTGACTACGCAGCTTCTGTCTGCTGTGCTGCTTAAAATATTGTTATTTGTAAAAACAACGCCCTTAATATTCACTCCGTTTGTGATTTTATATGTAACGCTCCAAACAATAAATGTAATAAGTGCTGTCACAAGTGCCATATAAATTATCCAGACAGACGGGCGCATTATCTTTACCTGCTTATCAAGCTGCTCGGGAGTAGCCATTGTATCAAGAGCGGTTTTTCTGAATAGTTCTGCCATTATTATTCACCCCTTACATATCATTCCGTACGGAATGCGCCTTCTGAAAATACAAGAATATCATCACCTGACGGAATAAGCGAACCATCCTCGGTGTATGTGACCTTGCCCCGCAGCCCGTCATAGCCATCTGCCGATTTCAGCATATCCATAAGTGCGGCAGAATCGGAAACGCCCGAGTTCAGAGCACTGCTCATCATATAAATAAGGTCATAGGACTGAACTGCCCTTTCGTGCATTTCCAATCCGTATTCAGCCTTAAACCTTTCGGAAACTTCATAATATGAATCACCTTCGCCTGTAAGATAAAGAGGAACAATAACAGTTCCGTCCATATATTCGCCGTTTTGCGCGATATCATTATCGGTATCCATTACATAATCGGATACGACCTGAATATCAGAGCCTTTTTCCCGAAGCATTCTCACAAGGTCGCTGTTATAACTGTAATAGTTGCTCACGCAGACAACATCAATGCCAAGAGAAACCCATCGGGCATAAGCAATGTCGAATTCCTCCTGCGTGTAGGGTCCGACAACGGTATCCGCAAGCGTAACGGAGGAATCCGATATTTTCGACTGAAAGCCTTTCAGCTCGTCCTCCTCATACTCCGTGTCGGAATGGCAGAAAGCAGCACGCCTGAAACCATTGTCTATAACATATTCACCCATTATGCTGCCTGCCGCCTTTGCATTGATAAAGTCAACGAGAAGATAGTCATAGCCTTTTTCTATGGTATGATTATAGCAGCCGTTTGTAATAATAAATGGCTTGCCGGCGGCTTCATAAATGTCCGCAACGGTGTCAACGTAATCAATTTCCTGCTTGACTATAACAGCGGCAATATCGGTATCGGCGGCTATCTCATTGGCATAAGCAATTGCCTTATGATAATCCGCGTCGTCATCATAGAAATTCACATTAACGGTAATGCCTGTCTTTGCCGAAAAATCCTTTGAAGCCATCTCCATTGCCTCTACAGTTCCGCCCTCATTATAAAACAAATCATCTCCGACAACAGCAATGGTGATAGCGTTATCACTTCCAACGGGCTTCCAAGTCTCAACAGCTTCATTACACGCCGAAAACAGCGATACAGTTATTATTGCTGCTGTAAAAGACATTGATTTTTTCATTTTCATTTATCATTCACCACCAAAAATTTAAAATCCGTATTGCGGTACAAAAAATCAGAAAAGCTTACTCATAGCTGTAACCCCTGTATAAATGATATCTGTATATCATTCGCAGGGCTGCCGTAAACAGAAATATATCTGAATGTTTAAAGCAGCAAATATTACCGTTTTGGAATTTGTTTATTGTAAGTTAAATATGTTATAATATATGTAATTACGCAAACTGTTTATCGCAAAATGTCATATTTTGCGATAACAGATGAACAACAGACGAGGATACCGAAATTGAAGATCCACCGTGACGGGAAAACTGACGGACTAAATTATGCAGCAAAGCTATCCGAAAAAATTTTCATACAAGACTTTTTCCTCTCCATGGACGAGTGAACGTACAGGTTAAGTGTCACACGAACGGAACTGTGTCCGAGTATCTCCGAAAGAGTTTTTACGTCAACACCAAGTGCAACACAGCTTGTAGCAAAGGAATGACGGAGGGAATGGAAATTTACATAGGGAAGCTTTGCTGCTTTCAGCAGATTTTTAAAGCGGAACTGCATTGCCCGCGGCTCAATAATTTTTTCATTGCCCGACAGCAAATAGGCGTTTTTATCCCCTTGAATTTTCTTTAAAAACGGCAGGATAAAATCGGGCAAGGGTATTTCGCGGACAGAGCTTTCACTTTTCGGCGCAGTAATGACAAGCTTTGTGCCGCCGCCGCTTTTCATAATGCGCTGAACAGTCTGCCTGACGGTCAAAATGCTTTTTTCGAGATCAATGTCAGTCCATTTCAAAGCACATAATTCGCCTATTCTGATACCGGTAGAAGCCGCCAAAAGTACGCCTATATTTGAATTTGTCGGATTTTCCGTTATAATGGATTTAAGCTTGTTTATTTCTGCCGAATTGAGTGTTTTGCGTTCGGATTTATTGGAAAGTCTGGGCATAGTAACGCTTTCAAAACGGTTAGGATAATTATAACGCCTCTGAGCGAATCTGGCGACTGTTTTCACAACCATAACAATGTCCGAAACATATTTCGGAGATAGTTGTTCGCCGATTTTTTTATTGATAAATTCACTCAAACAATCGGCTGTCAGCTTGTCAAATTTAATACCCGCAAAGCAAGGTAAAATGTGCCTTTTAAGCTTCATTTCATAGTTTGCAAGGGTAGATTCCTTGACCTTGTTTTTTTTGTCCGCAAGCCAGTTCTGTATGACCTCACCGGCAGTAAGCGTACAGTGTGTATCGGCACAGCGCAAGGCTTCCGAACGCTTTTGGTTAAGCTTCTCCTTGACGGCATAATAACTTTTATCGTAGACAGATGAATACTTTGTTTTCCCGTCAGCAGTAAAGCCGTTTTTATAGCGGCCCTCCCACCGACCATCCTTGCGCTTGTAGATATTTAATCCATTTCTTGCCATATAACAGTACCTCTTTCCTGACAATATTATTGACGGCTTTCACGCCATTTTTAAGGGTTTAATGCGTATAACAGAGATTTTTCTGTCCCAAATCATACTGTTTTTCAAATAAAATTATCAAAAACTATTGACAATTTTGTCGAAATATGATATAATCACAAATGTTATAAGATAATTTATGTTTAAAACGTTTATCGCAAAATATGACATTTTGCGATAAACGTTTTTATTTATAACATTGTTTTTTATACTCATTTCCTGTTATAGTAAACGACATTAAAATTTGTGCTTTCAGTCTGCGCAAAAATCATATATGCTAATTTTTGCTTGACTTCAAGTCAAATTTTTAATGTCGTTGACTATAAGACATAAATTAAAGGTACTTTTTCGCATAAATACAGTCGGAAAATCAACTTAACCGAACCGATTCTCTCTTTCTTCAAGCCGTCAGTCTTATAAGGAAACCCTGCGGTCTTTGTGCGGTGCTGCCTTAAATAAAAAAACTGTTACGACACACCACCGTAACAGCTTTTTACCGATCGTCCTTATTTCAGCAAAACCGCAGCAATTTCCGCTCCGATCCTCATTTGCCGATCTCATCTCTGAAATTATCCCGCAAGTCTTTTATATTGTCCATATACATTACTCCTATAAAGATTTTATATGATAATCGGTTTCATAAATCATTATACACATTGTTTTGAGTAAAGTAAAATACCGCATAAAGCCGGCGCAGACTTTATGCGGTACTGTTTCTGTTTTAGAAATTCGACCCGTTCCAGCCCCAGTTTTCCGTGAGCATATAGCTTACATAAACTCTGTCCGACGGAATAGCGAGATTGTCTTTCAGGATTCCGCTGATATGGCTTGTAAGAGTATTCATGGCGCTCTCGGAGGCATTTCCGTAAACGCTTACCTGAACCATAGCGGCGGGAGAATCCGTACCCTTGAAATAAAGCGGCTGCTCGGGTTCAAAGCCCACCATGAGCCAGCCCTCGCTTTTTCCCGGTATATCTGTGATAGCCTGCCCGAGAGCGGATTTGACCGCAGTCTCCTTGTCCTTCGGAACGCTTACGTTGGTTTTGACATTGATAAACGGCATAAAAATTCTCCTTTTCGTAATAATTTATTCTGATTTTTCAAGGAAATACGAGGCTTCCATATCGGCGGTCGAGAGAGCAAATGCAAGAGGCCATTTCTCAAACGATTTGCCGATATTTCCTTTGTCCTCAATTCCCGAAAATCCCATATGATAGCGGATAGCGACCGCTTCTTCCCTTGAAAGGCGCATAAATCCGCTGATGATATATACGGATTTTTCCCCGTGACCGTAGGGAAGCTCATCGTTTATTGCGTAGTACGGAACCTTTTCCCATTGTCCCGTGACATCGTTTTTCTTGTTGCGAAGTTCCACAGTGTAGAAATTCACCTTGCAGATATCGTGAAGAAGAGCGACAACGGCGATAGTTTCGTCGGACGCGGTAAGACCGTATACATTTTTCACTCTGTCTCTTTCCATATAGTCGCAGAGGCATTTGTAAACGTTTATGCTGTGTTCGCACAGTCCCCCCTCGTAAGCGCTGTGATATTTCGTGCTTGCGGGAGCAGTGAAGAAATCGCTTTTCGGAGAGAGAAGATAATCGAGAAGCTTGTCGCTGCCGTCTCTTGTAATATTTTTTTTGTAAATATCAAGAAATTCCGTTTTTATTTCTTCCGTACCTCTCATTTTATTCCTCCGTTTTTTCGTATCTGTAAAGTTCTTCCGCTTCGTAGTAGGATGTTATCGTAAGTTCGTTCTTCAGAATCCCGGCGGTGATATTATTCGGCAGTTCCGATGCGTTCAGAAAAACAAGCTTTTCATCCGGGCAGAGGTCGAACCAGTTATCGCTGAAAACGGCGTCGTAATTTTTAAGTCCGAGACGCACTCCCTTTGCAAACGCCTCGGAAGAAACGGTAATCTTAAATTTATTTCCTGCGGGAACGACCTCAAAGCGGAGTTTAGGGTCAACGAACCTAAATTCGGCAGGGCGGACAAAAAGCATGACCGACGACGAAATAACCGCACCCTTATGGCGGAACGAATAGTCGAAAAAGTGTTCTTTTTTAAAGTTTCTGTCGTTAAGCAGCTCAGAGGGGATCAATTCTTTGAGATCAATGTCAGCGACATTTTTTGCCGAAAGAGACTCGATTATAACGTCCTCTTCACCGCGTGCTATGACCTCTCCCGTATTTTTTCTGATTTTCCATATAATTTTTCCGTCGGTATGCTTCATCTTTTCCGAGGAGAGATAAACGGATATTTTATTTTCTTCAGAAAACTCAGCCGAAAGAAGGATCGGAGCGTAAAACCGTTTTGCATAGTAATGAAGAGCTTTCCATCTTCCGAAATAATCTATGGATGACCATGAAATAACGGGATTCGAGTCGTTCAGCTGCCAGTAGAGCGAACCCATACAGATACCTCTGTGGCGTCTCATATGCTCCGCGCATATCTTCACGGCTTCCGCCTGAATAAGCTGGGATGCGTAGATAAGCCCCTCGAAGGTATACGGATAATGAACGCAGCTTCCGATATAGTAGAGGAGCTTTTCATTTCCCGCGTCGCATTTCTGGTGAGCTGACATAACGGGGGAATTAAGGTTAAGATCCTCCTCGTCCGCAAAGGAAAGGACAGTTTTCATATCGGGGATAGATTCAAAGCCGTACTCGGAGCAGAAACGGAAAAGATATTTGCTGTAATCGTCAATGGGTTTAAGACTGTGCCATACCTCCCAGAAGTGGGTATCGCCCTTGTTTTTCGCTCCCGAATCGTTGAAATTTCCGCCCGACGACGGAGATGAGGGATGATAACAGGTCACGGGGTCGTAGTAATCGAGTATCTTCGGAATAAGCGCCTCAAACATACGAAGATAGCCTTTTTTCAGTTCGGGGTTATCGGGAAGTCCCCAATACTGCCACGCGGATTCTATTTCGTTATTTCCGCACCATATCGCAAGCGACGGGTGATTTCTTATACGCTTGACATTTTTTATTATTTCCTGCTTGATATTTTCGCAGAAAGCCCTGTCGGCGCTGTACACCGAGCAGGCGAACATCAGATCCTGCCACACAAGGATACCGTGTTTGTCGCAGAAATCGTAAAAATAATCATCCGGGTAATATCCTCCGCCCCATACTCTTATCATGTTGAAGTTGGCGCTGAGACAGTCGGAGAGCAGTTTTTCGGTTTTTTTTCTGCTCCGTCTGCAGATAAGCTGATCTTCGGGGACATAATTCGCGCCCATAGCAAAGATCTTCACGCCGTTTACGACGAAAGCGAATTCCTCTCCGTCCGTTCCGTCATTGTCGGGAAGTCTGCTGACGCTTATAAGCCTGAGTCCGATATTTTCCTCCCTGCTGTCGATCTCCTTTCCGTCCTTTTTGAGAGAAAGTGTGATCTTATAAAGAGGCTGAGAGCCGTAGCCTCTCGGATACCAGAGTTCGGGTTCCTCGATAAGAACCTCCGATAATATCTTGTCACCGGAAATATCACATTCCGCGGTATATTCTTCGCCTTCAGGGGAGGAAACGGTTACAAATGCCGTGTGATTGTCGCCCGAAAGGTCGGATATCTTTGCGGAAATATTAAGATAAACTCCCTCGTCCGTATGAATCTGCTTCGGATAAAAGTTGTCTATTCTCCCTCCGGACACGCCGATAAGGTAAACATCCTTCCATATTCCCATATCGGGGAGAGAAGGACCCCAGTCCCAGCCGAACATATAATGAGCCTTTCTGATATGAGGATAGCCTTCTGTGGTGGACGATACTCCCCACAGCGGCAGAACGCTGTTTTTTTCTCTTATGTATTTTAAAGGGGAAGTAATATTCACGGTGACACTCTGACTGCTTTCGCGGCTTATGAGGTCGGTTATATCGAATTCATATCCGCGGTGCATATTGTTTGTTTTTCCAATGGAAATTCCGTTGAAGAAAACCTCGGACACGGTATCTATGCCGTCGAAATGAAGATAGATTTTTTCCGAGGACAGGATATCGGGGTTGATGTCGAAGTTCAGAGAATAGATATAATCGTCCTCCGATATCTTGAAAGCGTCATACTGATTTTCATACTTATACGGGTCGGGAATTATTTTGCTGCCGATAAGCGTCATGTAAACCGATCCGGGAACGCTCGCCTTGATACTGAAAGGCTGATCCGAAAGGCGGTTAAGAGTCCATCTGCCGTTAAGATTTTGAGTAAGCATTTTTAACACTTCCTATTTAAATTTACGAAAATTCGTCAAGAAACGAATGAACGCCGTTACTGTCCCTGTAAGACATAAGGTTATGAAGATTTACGTTCTGTACGCTGTTAAAAATATTTGCGGCTGTCTGAGGATTTTCAAGTTCGAGTTTTTTAATCAGAGCTTTTATTTCGGCGCGTTTTGAGTACTTTTGGGGATCTTCCGATATTTTGCAGCCGCATGAAATAAACTTCAGTTCATTTTTTTCCGCCCATTTCAGGATATTTTCTTCTCTGATAAGATACATCGGACGGATAAGCTCCACGCCCTCAAAGTGGACGCTTTTCCTTTTCGGGAGCATAGTCTGCGTCTGACCGCCGTATATCATGCCCATGAGGATAGTTTCGATAACATCGTCATAGTGATGACCGAGAGAAATCTTATTATATCCGTTTTCCTTTGCGTATTTGAAAAGCTCGGCTCTTCTCATTCTGGAGCAGAGAAAGCACGGATTTTTGTCTGTTCTGTCCAAAGCGCGGAAGATATTCGTTCTTTTTATTTCAAGCGGGATATTAAGCTTTTCGGCATTTTCGCATAGATCCCTAAGAGTTTTTTCATCGGCTCCCGGATCTGCGAAAAGATATCCGAGAGAGAAATTTATCCCGCCGTGCCGCCTGTATTCTTCAAGGAGCATAGAGCAGAGAACGGAATCCTTTCCGCCCGAAACGCACATGAGAATCTTGT
The DNA here is from genome assembly GCA_964501705.1 of uncultured Ruminococcus sp. Lineage (GTDB taxonomy): Bacteria > Bacillota > Clostridia > Oscillospirales > Ruminococcaceae > RGIG4694. Next base: position 33,542 of record CAZCUQ010000002.1, read on the forward strand.
CTCCGTCGGAAATAAGCTTATAGTCTTTCACTGCTTTTTTGAACCTTGAAAGGATCGTTTTATGAAACTCGTCCGTGATACTTCTCACGGTTCTTTCGGAAATACTCATATCAGAAGCCTCTTTCCGAGAACGTAAAGCGCGGCTGCTCTGCCCGCAATTTCCTCGCTGTCGGAGCAGTCCGCCTGTTTTTTGTTGACTGACATGATTTTCTCATCATCGAGGTTTTTCATAAGGATATACTCCGCGTCGGGTATATTGTCAACATCTTCGGAAAGCGCCGTTTCGATAAGCTCGGTGATTATGTAAGGATCTGTAAATTCATAGGGAATATCGTTTGTATACGGCGAATCCGCGTAGAAATCCCGAAGCTCCGCGTCGAGGAGCTTTGCTTCTTTGGTTTTGCGCGATATTCTGAATGTATTCGGAATAATTATAAATGAAGGAACTATACCCGCAAATATGCAAATAAGCATAAGCAGCATTGCGAGACTTCCCGCAGCATCCGCAAAACGCACAAGCACGAAATAAAACATCAGTGCCGAAACTAATCCCATTATAAAGATAGGGACAGCGCATAGTCTCGAAAGCTGCTCGGCGTCCATAAGAACGCTGTCGCGATGTGCGTAAACGGAAGATTTCTCCGAGAAATATCTTTTTATTTCCGAAAGCTTTTCTTTTGCGTAAAGATCATCCGCACAAGACAGCGAAAAATCTATTCCGTTTGTGAGCGTTTCGGAAGTATTATCGTTATCAAGCGAAAAATCAATATCGCTTGTCATATCTCCGGTATTATCGTCAAGACTGAAATCGATATCGGAAATAACATCGGTAAGTCTCTCTTCGGAGTTTTCTTCTTCCCTGAAGCGCGTACCGACGCTTCCTTCTCTGAATCGTTCTGCCATAGTTTGTCCTTTCCTAAAGGGTATTGGTTTTCGGGAAAGTCTGATATTCATCCCGTCAATTCAATAAAGTATTTCCGTCTGTTTTTTCGGCAGGAGGAATACATATATTCATATTATAATACATTCCTAAGAAAATTTCAAGTCAAAAGTATTGTCTTTTGCGGAAAAATATGTTATAATTAAAACGAACGGGAAAAAGAATCCGTGATTTCCCGCGCCGATGACAAAATACCGGAAACAAGAGGTATCATTATGGAAAATTTACAGAAAAACGAAAAAAATCCGAATGCGGATAAATTCAGAAAATCGCTTCTTTTGTTCGCGGTGCTGAATTTCACGCTTTTCATATATCTTCCGAGCGACAGCTATATCGGCAATACCGAGAGCTTCAAATTCGGATATCATATGTTTATCTTCATGTTTGTGGGCTTTGCGGCGGTTTTAAGCGTTATCGCGGCGATGATTTCTTCCGTAATTCCCGAAAAAATATACCGCGCCGTTTCGGGGATAACGGCAGGGCTTACTTTCTGTTTTTATATTCAGTATATGTTTTTTAACGGTTACCTTCCCGAACTTGACGGTTCTGAGATAGAATGGGACAGAAATATCGGATACGGAATAATTACGCTTGTTATTCTTGCGGGAGTGCTGATTTTATCCGCGGCGGCGGCTCTTAAACGGCAGGAATTTTTCGATAAGGTGATACTGAAAATAAGCGCCGCTGTAGGAGCGGTTCAAGCTGTTTCTCTTGCGTTTTTGCTTATCACCTCGGGAGAACTTCTCGAATCGGATACGGCATATTTCAGCGGGAGCGAGCAGTATACCGTTTCATCAAAAGAGAATATTATCGTGTTCGTTCTTGACGCGGTTGACAACGGTTACATAAAAACTGTTCTTGAGGAATCACCGCAGGAGTTTGACATCTACGGGGATTTCACGCTGTATACCAATACCTGCACGGTTTTCAGCTTTACTGACACTTCGTTTACACAGCTTTTCACGGGAGCGGGATATGAAAGCGGCATAAGCGTGAGCGAATGGCAGAAAAAAGCATGGAACAGCGAATCTGCGGCGGATTTCTACGACAGGCTTCACAGCGCGGGATATACTGTCAACGTATATTCTCTTGAAACGGAAAAGGCGTCATACTGTCTCGGAAAAATCGATAACTGCATAAGCTACGATTCAAAGGACAGCGGCGACTTCACGATTAATTACGGCGAGATTTTCAAAAACTTTAACGATCTCACATTTTTCAGAGTCTTTCCGTATCTTCTGAAAAGATTCACCCCGTACAGGGAAATAGGTTTTTCCGACTGCATAACCTACGATTCAAAAGTGTATTACGAAAATGATGAGTTCAGAGATAATCTGGAGCTTAAACTTTCGGAAAGCGATAATAAGTATTTTACAGCCATTCATCTTGACGGAGCGCACCAGCCCTGTCCCGATTATATCGAAAGAACGAAAGATCTTCTTCGGATGGTCGGAGAATATATGGATGAACTCAGGCGTCTCGGAGTGTACGACAGCTCCGACATAATCATCACTGCCGACCACGGTTCGCACAGCTACGATGTTTTTGCGTCCACTCCCATGCTTATGATAAAAAGGAAAAACGAAACCGGGACGGAAATGAGACTTGATTCTTCTCCCGTTTATCATGCGGATTTCCGTGCAACTATCCTTTCCATGGCAGGACTCTATGACGATTTCTCCGATTCGGAGGAATACGGCCGTCCTTATTATTACTATAAAGAGGACGATACCCGCGAAAGAATATGGTACGAAAAGAGAATAGACAGGGACGACCTTAAATTCAACTCCATGGACGCTTATTACGGCTTTAAGTATACGGGAGATACAGACGAACTTGAAAGGGTCGTTAAGGAAGAATACGGCATTGTCAATTAACCGCGTTTTATGAACACAAGTTCTCAAATATCCGCCTTAACAAATTCCTCATAGAATTTCTCCATGCATTTTATGCTGCCGGTTGAGACTCTCACCCAGCCTTCCAGTATTCCGCGAGAATAATCTCTGACCCAGACACCGCGTTTTTTCAGTTCGGCAACGATCTCCCCGGAAGGGCGGTTCGGTTTGAAAAGCACATAATTGCCCTCAGCGGAGAACACTTTATATCCCGAGTCGATGAGCTTGTTTGTAAGCCATTTTCTGCCCTTCGCTTCAGTTCTGATAAGCTGCTCATTAAGCTCGGGGCGCTTCATAAGCTCCTCAGCAAAAAGGATAGCAACATTATTAACATTGAATGTGGATTCAGCGTTTTCGATGTAATTGATAAGCCGCTCATTTCCGGAAACATATCCTATTCTCAGACCCGCGCAGGAATAAAGCTTTGAAAAAGTCCTCAGAACCAAAAGATTATCATATTTTTTAATCAAGGGCATGAATGTGCTTTCACAGAAATAGTGATATGCTTCATCAACAACAACCAATGCATTATTTTCGGCAGCCTTTTCAATGATGATCTTTGCGTCATTTTCGCTCCAGCAAACGCCGATAGGGCTGTTTGGATTGAGAAGGATAACGATTCCTGTGTTTTCGTTTATCTTTGAAAGGATATTATCAATCGATAATGTGAAATCATCATTATACTCAACTGTTTCATGTCCCATTCCAAACATTTTGGAATAGACATCGTACATTTCAAATGTTGGCGTAACAGTAAGCAAAGCCTTGTTCTCTTCGCCGAAACACTGGAAGATAAGTCTCATTGCCTCATCAGAACCGCAGGTGATGGAAATGTTGTCGGCACTTATGCTGTTATGTTCTGCAAGAAGTGCGGCTAGTCTGTCTTTTTCGGGATATGCCGCAATAAAAGACGGCGTTATCTTCTTCTTAACTTCTTCAACGAACTCAACAGGCAAACCTTCGGGATTCTCGTTCATATCAAGACGGAGTACGCTCCCGCGCTCATCATGAAATTTTACACGATAAAGGTCTTTTATGTTCTTGTTGACATAATTCATCAAAAATCACCTCTCAAAAATTGTTTACCAGCGGTCTGTTTCGCTGAATTCGGTTTACTCTGTTCAATCTGTGACTGCTCATATGGGTGTCCTCTTCTTTTCGATATATTTGAGAATTCTTTCATAATCATCAAAATAATCTATCTCAGACCAAAACTTTCCGTCAACATCAACCGTGTAGATATTTCTTTCTTCCGCTAAAGAATACAGAACATTCTCCCACCAGAGATCATGATGACTTTCCATAATAAGCTCTTCCATCTTATTAATAAAAACAGGCAGGAAAGCTTTTGTTATCTTGCATACGCCTACATATTCACAGGTGCGTTTTTCAAGGGGAAGATCCTTGCCATACGCGGTGATACAGCCATTATCGGTAGTAGTGAAGAAATAGTCTCCTGCCTCAACTCTGGTTTTATCGATTGCCATTACAACTTCATTGGGGTCATCAAGAACAAGCTTCAGAATATCAGATGAAAAAAACACGTCAGCATTCATGATTATCAAATCTTCATTCAAATAATCCTTGGCAAACCAAAGACTTGCGATACTGTTGGTAACATCAAAAAAAGGATTGACGCAATACGTAATATCAAGACCGTTAAGAGAGGCGTAAATTTTTTCTTTCTGATAACCAACGCATACAACACATTTAATGTCTGCGGATGACAAAAGCGTAACCGTGCGGCGAATAAGCGGAACGCCGTCTATAGGCAAAGTTGACTTGGGAACAGCCTCAACCATTCTTGATATTCTTGTTCCGCAGCCCGCCGCAAGAAGTATTGCTTTCATAATATCACTTCCTCGTATAATTAATCCTTATTATTTTACCGTATTCCGCGCCGTTTGCGGGTCGTGCGGCGCTGCTTTAAGCCTTTTCAGTACATATTTCCCGTATATTTTTCTGCTGTTACCCACATTGAAGATATGCTCGTGCAGAGTTTTTTCGATCTGTTCTCTGTAAAATTCCCTTTTTCCGATAAGCTCGTCCGCCGTTTTAAGTATATCGGCGGCATTTTCGGGGGAAACGCTTTTTCCTATCACACTACGCAAAGTAATATTTATCGGCTTTGTTTTTATTCTGTCATATTCGGGATTCATTATCTTCATCGGAGTATCGACAAAAAGAACGGGACGCTTTGTCGTGAATGCGTACTCGAAGGATATATCCGACCAGTCGGTGATAAGCAGATCCGCTTCGAGAACAGGATTATTCGATGAAAAATCCGTCTGTATAACTGCTTTCGTTCCCTTGTATTTTTCTTTAAGGATATCGAATTTTTCGGGATTATGTCTTACCATCTGCGGATGCGGGCGGAGAATTATCTCATAATTACCGCCAAGAAGACTGTCGATTATTTCCGTAACGCAGCTTTCGGCGATATTTCCCTCATGCCACGACGGAGCTATCAGGATTATCGGAGGATCGTTCTTTTTATGTTCCTTTTTTTCATAATCGGCTAACATATCGTCAAGGAGCATATAGCCCGCCTCGATAAGGGTTTTCTTTTTTGTGCCGTATAATTCCTCAGCGTCTCTCACCTCGTTTTCGGAATCTATGCCCACGCAGAACATGGTATCGTAATGGTCAAGCGCACCCTTTCTGAGCGTAAGCGCGTTGCTTCCCATTCCATGGCATATGTATACATATTCGATATCTTTTCTCACCCTTGAGCGTTTGATGTGGAATTTCTCAAGATCGGGCACAGTCATTATGCACATATCGCAGTCAAGCTTCATGAAAAGCGGGATAAGGTACTTGTCGCGGGCGCAGTAGTACGCGTGTATCTGCGCTCTTTTGTCATCGAATATCTTATCATCGGGGTCGCTTGTGACGTAGTGGATATCTATATCGGAATTTTCGCATATGTAGTCTATAAGTCCCGCGTAGTATTTGTAGAATCCGTTCGATTCGGAATAGAACATCAGCCGCATATCCGCAACGGACATAAAGCGTTTATAATCAGCCTTTTCTTTTCCCGCGTGTTTTCTTAGGAAAGCCTCCTTATTCTCTCTGCTTTTCCTTGCCCTTTTGATCTCATCGATATTTACGTATTTTCCGGGAGGAATGACCGCGTTCAGCAAAAGCATACTCGGAATGGAAAAAAGATTTCCGCATATCCAGTAAACTCCCACTCCCGCAGGAACAAGAAACGCAAAATACGAGGAAAACGCGATCATAAACACCGTAACGCCGTATCGGTTCAGTTTTCCCGCGCTGAGCTGCAAAACATTTATCCTGTTCTGCACGGCGCACATTGCAAGAGCGCTGAGTCCCGCGAGAAACGGTATAACAAGCAGAAGAGAAGCGTCTTTAAGCGACGGTCTTTGTCCGAGATTTATTCCGCAGAATTCTATGTCAAAATCCTTTATGCGGGAGACGGTTTCGGAGCTTACCGTATCGGGCGCGGGACTGCCGTTTTGTATATAGCGTATCACCTCAAGCTCCGCAGTGCTTCCCGCGTCTGTCACTCCCATGTCGGAGACGAGCCATTTCTTTAATATTTCCGTATCGTTTTCACTCACATCCAGAAGATATGTCATTGGATTGTAGACAGCTCCGAGAAGTCCGAAAATCAGAAGAAGCTGTATCACGACAGGAATTATATTAAGCGAGGTGTGATAGTGATTCCTTTTGTAAAGCGCGAGCTGTTCATCGGCAAGCTTATCCTTATCATCGAAGAATTTATTTTTGAGCGCTTCAAGCTGAGGCTGCATCTGTGCCATTTTTATGGAATTTTTCTGAATAAGTATATTTACGGGAAAAAGTATCACTTTAGTAAGCAGCGTAAACAGAATAAGACTTATCCCGTAGTTTCCCGCAAGAAAGTAGCATACCTTCATAATCCCGCCGGTAATATCGCTTATTATGTCAATTATCGCGTTCAATTCCTATACCCTCCGATACACATTGTTTGCATAATACACATTATACTCCAAAACGGCGTAAATGTCAAGCTTTTTTATTTCCCGGAGCGCGCGGGAAGTCCCGGTTACATTATAGTAAACGACATTAAAATTTGTGCTTTCAGTCTGCGCAAAAATCATATATGCAAATTTTTGCTTGACTTCAAGTCAAATTTTTAATGCCGTTGACTATAAATCGAAAGAAACGCATAAATCAAAAACGGCAGGAATACATTTATATAAACGTCAGAAGGCGTTACTAAAGATCAGGAGGGAAAACCTATGAATAACAATGAAAGTCTCGACAGCATGGCAAGGCGCTATAAGGACGAAATGATGCGCCTTTATCATTCGGGCGGGAGCGGCGGAACGGGTAATGCCGCTCCCATGCAAAATAACGTTCCTCAAGGAAACTTCACGGCAAGACAGGTCGAAACGGGTCAGTGCAGATTCATGTCAGCAGAAGAAATAATCGGAAATCAGGGAGGCGATATCTCGCAGATACCGATGCCGATCGCCGCTCCTTACAGCGGGGAACAAAATATGAATAACACAGGGAATAATCTCGCCGCAAGCGGATCTGTCAATATGGACGGCAATTCCCGAAATTCCTCCGGCGAGAATATCTTCGTACCCATGAACCCGGCTGCAGGCGGAAATTCCGCAGCCGGCACTCTTGCGTATGCCGCGTCGGAAAGCAATGAGGGTACTCCGATCCGCGCCGTAATGATAAACACAGCTCAGACGGCAAACGCAAACGCTGCCTCTGCGAACGATTCGGAAGTTTATTCCGAGCTTCTTCCCGCATTTGAATTCCCCGCCGATCTTGACGAGAACGCGGCTGTTCCGGAAAGAATATCTCCGGGCTTCATCATTTTGGGTTCATGGACAAATCTCACGGGAGACAACGGCTGGGGACTTTTGCAGTTTGAGGTCACGACAGGCTCGCTGGGAAATCCCGTTCAGGCGGCAACGGTTGTGGTTTCGAGATTTTCGGGAAACACAAGGATACTTACGCGAATCCTTACAACGGATTATTCTGGTCTTACAAAATCAATTTATCTGCCCGCTCCCCGCTATACCTGCGGAATAGGCTGGTCCTGCACCTCAAGACCGTTCGCTGAGTATAAGGCTTCCGTTTTTGCGAACGGCTATTATCCCGTAACAGATATTTCCGTTATGATTGAAGCGGGAGTAAAAAGCATACAGCCCGTGGATATGGTGCCTCTTCCGAGTATGGGCACCCGTCCCGGAATCCAGCCGAGAAGTGGGGACTAAGCTATGACGGGGATTCCGACTATACCCGACATGATAACTGTTCATGTCGGAAATCCCTCAGATTCTTCGGCGCCGAACATCACCATTCCCTTTCCCGAATACATAGCAAACGTCGCTTCGGGAGAATTGTACGCCTCATGGCCCGAAAATGCCCTGAGAGCGAATATCTACGCAATAGTGACATTTGCCCTCAACAGAGTGTATACGGAATGGTACCGCTCCAAGGGATATGATTTCGACATTACGTCAACGACTCAGTTCGACCAGACCTTCGACCCGGACAGGACCATCTATCAGAATATACGCGAGCTTGCCGATGAGCTTTTCAACGACTACGTGGTTAAAGACGGACAGATCAATCCCTATTTCACGGCATACTGCGACGGCAGACAGACAAAATGCAGAGGACTTACCCAGTGGGGTACAGTCGAGCTTGCGGAACGCGGATATCTTCCGTATCAGATCCTGCAGTATTTCTACGGGAATGATATAAATATCGTAAAAAACGCTCCCGTTTCAAGGAATATCCCGTCGTTTGCGGGAACGCCCCTGAGCCTCGGAATCGAGGGGGACGATGTCGCTCTTATGCAGATACGCTTAAACCGCATAGCGGACAATTATCCCGCAATACCGAAAATAAGCCGCGTCACGGGAGGCTTTTACGAGCAGACCGAACAGACGGTAAAAGCATTTCAAAGTATATTCGGGCTTAATCCGACGGGTGTTATAGACAAGGCAACATGGTATAAGATATCCTACATTTACACAAGCGTAAAGCGACTGTCCGAGCTTGATTCGGAGGGAGTCATTCTTGAAGAAACTCCGTATGAGTTTGCCGACAGCCTGAAAAAAGGAGACAGCGGACTCGGAGCGTCGGTGCTTCAGTACTATCTTTCGGTGATAGGGGCATACTATGCCTCGGTCGAACCGGTATCCGTAACGGGATATTTCGGAGACGAAACGGAAAACTCCGTGAGATCGTTCCAGCAGGTCTACGGGCTTCCCGTAACGGGAAAAGTCGATAACGTTACATGGTACGATATCACCCGCGCATATGCGGGGATAGTGGAAAACGCTCCCGTTTCGACGGAGGGAGGTAATTTTCCGCTTTATCCCGGAGAAATTCTCCGCGAGGGCATGACGAGCGACTATGTAAAAATTATTCAGAGGTATTTATCAAAGATCCACGAAACATATCCCGATATCCCCGAAGTATCGCAGACGGGGTATTTCGGTCCCGTGACAAAAAGTGCGGTGACAGCTTTTCAGAACAGATACGGACTTGACCCGAACGGCAGAGTCAACGCCGTAACATGGGACAGGATAACAAGGGTCTACAAAGAGCTGAGTTAATATCGGCAATTTTTATCCGTGCCGCTTTTGTGCGTTTTAAAATGCGCGAGGGAGAAACTAAAGGGGGAGCGGGATTTTCTTTCGCTCCTCTTTGGTTTCTCCTTTTTTGAAGCCTGACCGGGAAAAACGAAAATAAATCGGAAATCAACTCGTTAAGACAATTTTTGACGGATGATCGAAATGAAAAGCGGATCCGTCAGCGGAATACTTCTTTTTTCCCGTATTACGAAAAAAATATTGACAATACGGATTTTTTGATTTATAATTAAGAAAATACGGAAACAACGGGTGATAATAATGAACGAGGATCTCATCGGAATGGCGGAAAAAGCAAGGGAAAACGCTTATGCTCCATATTCTGAATTTAAGGTCGGAGCGGCGCTCGAAACACAGGACGGCGAAATATTTACCGGCGCGAATATGGAAAATTCTTCTTACGGCTGTTCGATATGCGCCGAAAGAGCGGCGGTTGTCAAGGCGGTAAACAACGGCAGGAAAAACTTTAAAAGGATCGCGGTGGTAAGCTCTTCCGATGACGAAACATTTCCCTGCGGAATATGCAGACAGGTGCTTTCGGAATTCTCCCGCGATATGAAAATAATACTGAAAAACAAGGAAGGAAAAATTACGGAATATGTTCTGTCGGAGCTTATTCCTCACAGCTTCGGTCTGTGAATCACAGTAAATTATGGAAAACGAAAAATTTGAAATTACGGTAAACGCTCAGAAAATGGAGGATATTATTGCCCTCTTCGGAAATTACGACACAAATGTTAATCTCATTCAGAGACAGTATAACGTGACCGTTATCAGCAGAGGAAACAATATAAAAATAAGCGGCGGCGAAAATGACGTTATGAACGCTGTGAAAGCCGTGAATACCCTGCTCGGAATGATAAGCGGCGGAGAGGCTGTCACCGACCAGAATATAAGATATGTTTTCTCCCTCGTAAGCGATGGATTGGAAAACGAAGCTCAGAATCTTTCCGACGGGAACGTCTGCGTCACAAATTCCGGGAAACCCGTCAAGGCTAAGACCTTGGGACAGAAAAAATACGTTGAGGCTATAAAAAACAATACGATAGTTCTGGGCGTGGGGCCTGCGGGTACGGGAAAAACTTATCTTGCCGTCGCGATGGCTGTAAAAGCTTTCAGAAATCACGAGATAACTAAAATAATTCTCACGCGGCCCGCCGTTGAAGCGGGAGAAAAACTCGGATTTCTTCCCGGCGATCTGCAAAACAAGGTCGATCCTTATCTTCGTCCTCTGTATGACGCCCTGTACGATATGTTCGGCGCGGACAGCTACGCAAGGCTTATGGAACGCGGAACAATTGAGGTGGCTCCCCTTGCGTATATGAGAGGAAGAACTCTCGATGACGCTTTTATTATTCTCGATGAGGCTCAGAATACCACAAGAGAACAGATAAAAATGTTTCTCACACGTCTCGGCTTCAACAGCAAAATGGTGATTACGGGAGATATCACTCAGATAGATCTCCCCGAAACAAAAAAATCGGGGCTTGTCGACGCTATGCACGTACTCAGAAATATAGATGATATCTCCGTGATACGTTTTACGGAAAAGGACGTTGTAAGGCATAAGCTGGTTCAGGATATAATAAAAGCGTATGAAAAGGCTTATGAAAATAAAAAGTAAGGAAAAAAATATGAAGCTTAAGGTTTATATAAGAAACAATCAGAGAAAGGTAAAGCTTTTCCGCGGAATAAGACTCCTTGTGAGAAAATGCTGCCACGCGGTGCTTGAATACGAAAAATGGAACTTTGACGCCGAGGTCAGCGTTTCCTTTGTGGATAACGATGAAATAAGAAAATTAAACCGCGAATACAGAAATTCAGACAGATCGACAGATGTTCTCTCTTTCCCGCTCGGCGAAAACGGAGTGTATGATACAAACGAGGAAACGGGCGCGAAGCTTCTCGGAGATGTTGTGATATCTATGGAGACTGCGGTAAAGCAGGCGCATGTTTACGGTCATTCTATTGAAAGGGAAGTGGGATTTTTGACCGTTCATTCCATGCTCCATCTGCTTGGATACGATCATGAGACGTCTCCGCTTGACGCCGCCGTCATGCGCGAAAAGGAAGAAGAGATACTCTCGGAGCTTGGAATTTCGAGAGAAAGCACATTTACGGAATATAAGTAAAATGAGGGATTTTCTGAAAAGCTTCCTATACGCGGGAAGAGGAATCCTTTTTGCCGTTAAAACGGAGCGCAACATGAGATTTCATTTATGCTTTATGCTTCCCGTGATTTTTTTCTCGCGGTTTTACGGTTTGTCGCGCGGAGAATATGCGCTGTTGTTTGTTATCTTTTCTCTTGTGATATCCGCCGAGACGATCAATACCGCTGTTGAAAACACTGTGGATCTCATTTCAAGGGAAAAATCGGAGACGGCTAAAAACGCAAAGGACACGGCTGCGGGAGCGGTTCTTATTACTGCTGCGGGAGCCGCAGCTGCGGGAATCGCTCTTTTTTGGGATACAGGGGTCTTCGGCGAGATAATATGCTTTTTCGCTGAAAATCCTTTATATATAATTTTACTTATTCTGTACATTGCCGCTTCTGCGGTATTCGTATTTTTGCCGGAAAAAGAAAGGAAAATAAAATGACAAAAACAGTTTTTGCCGCAATAGCAGGCAGACCGAACGCGGGGAAATCATCGCTTTTAAATTCTCTTATCGGAGAAAAAATAGCGGTAGTGAGCGATAAGCCTCAGACCACAAGAACCAAAATTACGGGAGTTCTCACAAAGGGAGAGCTTCAGTATGTTTTCATTGATACTCCCGGAATACAAAAGCCGCGTAATAAACTCGGAGTTCATATGAACAGATCAATAAGGGAATCATCTTCGGGAGCGGATGTTATTATCTTCGTATCCGACATTACAAGAAAATCAAACGAGGAGGAAATCAAACTTCTCGAAAGCTTTATTTCTTCAAAAACGCCCGTTATCTTAGCGTTAAATAAGATCGATCTTATTGAGAAACGGGAAAATATCGCCGTTTCCATAGCCGCGTTTTCCGGAAAATATGATTTTGCGTCTGTAATTCCGATGAGCGTCAAAGAAAACGACGGCGTGGATATCGTCCTTGAAGAAGCGGCAAAATTTGCCGCTGAAGGACCTCACTACTATCCCGACGATAAATTCACCGACCAGCCCGAACAGATCCTCGCCTCGGAAATGATACGCGGGAGGATACTCGAAACAATGTATGACGAAATTCCTCACGGAATAGCCGTCACAATTGAAAAAATGTCCGAAAGAGTATCTCGCGGCGGGGAGGATATTCTCGATATCAACGCCGTGATCTACTGCGAAAAGGATTCCCACAAGGGAATGATAATAGGAAAAAAGGGCGCTGTACTTAAAGAAATAGGCGAAAAAGCACGGATGGATCTTGAAGATTTTTTCCGCATAAAGGTTAATTTGAAAATGTGGCTCAAGGTAAAAGAGGACTGGCGCAACCGTGAATTTCTCATCAAGGATTTCGGGCTCGCAAATAATTCCAACAATAAATGAAGTTCTCCGTGATATAATAATGGAGTACTCTTAATGACAGGAGAACGTTATATGTCGGAAACCGATTTGCTTTGGGAAAAGTTTGAAAAAAGCGGAAACGTTACGGATTATATCATCTATAAACAATCGGCTGAGGGTGATAAAAAGGATGCTGATTATAAAGGGAATAGTGATATCCTCGGCAGATGTGAATGAAAACGACCGCAGGATAAGTATCGTTACAAAGGAAAAAGGCGTTATTCAGATTTTCGCGAGAGGCGTCAGAAAAAATACAAGCACCTCTGCGGCGGCGTCACAGCTTTTCGCGTATTCGGATTTTTCCCTTAATGAAAGAAACGGAAGCTTTTTTCTTGAATCATGCAAGCCCATAAATATATTTTACGGGATAAGAAGCAGTCTTGAAAAGGTATCTCTCGCGGCGTATTTTGCGGAGCTTGTAAAGTACGCCGTTATGTCTATGCAGCCCTCCGATGAGATACTTCGGCTGCTTCTCAATTCCCTTTATTTTCTCTCCGAGGATAAGTTTGACCTCATGCAGCTCAAGAGCGTTTTTGAGCTTCGTTTTGCGTGTATTCTCGGTTTTACGCCGAAGCTTGTCGGCTGTGACGAATGTTATCTTTACTCTGATGACTATATGTACTTTTTTTACGAAAACGGGAAAATACTCTGCGAAAAGCATTACAGGAAAAAATTTCTCGGAAGCGGCGAGGAAATTCCTCCGCTGACCGTGAAGATTTCCTCCGCCGTTCTGCACATTATGCGAAAGGTTTGCCTTACCGATCTGAAGGATGTTTTTTCATTCAGAGTAAAGGGAAAAACTCTCGGAAAAATATCCGAAATATCGGAGACCTATCTTCTTATGCAGATAGGACACCATTTTGATACGCTTGAATTTTATAACAGTATAAAGGAAAATCATCATGAATAAATATTATAAAATACTTGAATTACATAAGATCATCGAAGCTTTGGAACATGAAGCTTCAAATGAAAAAACCAGGGAAATGATACGTAATATCGAACCCGTATCAGACCTTGAGGAAGTAAAAAAGGAAATGCGGAAAACTGTTGACGCGTTTGATCTGTCCGTAAAAAACGGAACTCCGTCGTTTTATGATTTCAAGGACGTTGAGGGAGCTTTGAAAAGAGCGGAATCGGGAGCTTCGATAAGCCTTGGGGAGCTTCTGGAAATAGCGTCAATGCTTCGCCAGACCGAGCTTTTGCGCGAATGGTATTCGTCTCTCGGAGATGTTGATACTTCTCTTAATTACTTATTTGAGAGTCTCTCTCCGAATACCGCTCTCGAAAAAAAAATCTCCGATTCTGTTCTTTCCGAGGACGAGATTGCCGATACAGCAAGCGCGGAACTGGGAGATATCAGAAGAAAAATATCCCGTGCGGGACTGAAAATAAGAGACAGCCTCGATAAGATGCTTAAAAGCTCCGAATTTCAAAAATCCTTGCAGGAGAATATCGTAACTATGCGTGACGGAAGATATGTTCTTCCCGTAAAATCGGAATTCAAGGGGAATGTACCGGGAATAGTACACGCGTCCTCCGCGAGCGGCTCTACGCTTTTTATCGAGCCTGCTTCGGTAGTTGAGGCAAATAACGATATTCAGATACTGAAAGACAGGGAAAAGGAAGAAATAGAGCGCATAATCGCCGAACTCTCGATGCGGTGCGGAGAATCCGCCGACAGTATTATTGCGGGAATGGAAATATGCGCACAGATCAATTTCTATTTTGCGAAAGCAAATCTTGCCGCGAAAATGAAAGCTTCCTGTCCTGAAATCTCCGATGATAAAATAATCCGTCTTAAAAAAGCGAGACATCCTCTTATAGATGAGAAAAAAGCAGTTCCCGTCGATATTTCTCTCGGAGAAAGCTTTGACACGATGATAATCACGGGACCGAATACGGGCGGAAAAACCGTGCTTTTAAAAACTGCGGGGCTTTTAACGGCAATGGTGATGTGCGGTCTGATGATACCTGCCTCCGATTCGAGCCATGTCTCGGTATTCGATGATATCTTAGCGGATATCGGAGATATGCAGAGTATCGAAAACGAGCTTTCCACCTTTTCCGCTCATATTGAAAACGTTGTGGAGATATGCGGTAAAGCCGACAACAGATCGCTTATCCTCCTTGACGAGCTGGGGTCGGGAACAGATCCCGTTGAGGGAGCGGCTCTTGCGGAGGCTATAATTGAAAATCTTCGTACATGGAACTGCCGAATGATGGTTACGACTCACTATCAGGAACTGAAAATTTACGCGATAGATACCGACGGAGTTGAAAACGGCTCCTGCGAGTTTGATCAGACTACCCTCATGCCGACGTACAGGCTTATTTTGGGTTCTCCCGGAAAATCGAACGCGTTTTATATTTCGCGCCGTCTCGGTCTTTCGGAGGATATCATCAAAAAGGCAAAGGAAAACGTCTCTGATGAAAACGTAAGGATAGAAGACGTTATCGGAAAGCTTGAAAAATCCCGTATGGAATACGACAGGCTGAATGAAGAAATACGTGAGGTAAAAGCGGAAAACGAACGCGTTAAAGCAGAGCTTGAAACGGAAAAAAACCGCTTTGAAAAAGAAAAGAACAGTGAATTTGAAAAGGCAAGAATCGAGGCTATGAGAATAGTCGAAAGCTGCCGCATGAAATCCGACGCGCTTCTTGAGGAACTCGGCAAGATAAGAAAAGAACAAAATGCCTCCGCATTGCAGTCGGCAAAATCTTTAAGCAGAAACGCTCTCGATAAAATGTACATGGAGGCAAATCCCGTAAGATCCGCGGACAATTCTGGTTACAAGCTCCCTCGTCCTCTTAAAAAGGGAGACAGCGTATTTATCGTCAGCATGAATAAAAACGGAGTCCTTTTGTCAGACCCCGACGGGAGCGGAAATGTTTTTGTTTCTTCGGGAAATCTGCGTACTAAAACGAACATCACAAATCTTCGTATTGCGGACAAGTCAAAAGAGGATAATAAGCGGTCCCCCGTAAAATCGGCAAGACCGCAGATCACACGCGCAAAGGGCAAGGTACAAAGCGCGGCGAGACGTCCCCTTTTGGAGCTTGATATAAGAGGAATGAATGTAGATGAGGGAATTATCGAAACGGATTCGTTTATCGACAGCGCAGTAATGTCTCACGCCGGGATAGTCACGATAATTCACGGCAAGGGCACGGGAATCCTCCGCGAGGGAATCCAGCGGCATTTAAAACGTCACCCTTCGGTAAAATCTTTCCGAAACGGCGTTTTCGGCGAGGGCGAAGAGGGAGTCACTATTGTTGAACTGAAATGATAACGCTGATATTTCCGGGGATCGCTTATTGTCCGTAATACGCGTTTTTTCCGTGCTTGCGGAGATAGTGTTTGTCAAGAAGAGCCTGCGGCATTTTCCCCGCTTCGGGATTTAACATCATCGCGTGATAATTCATGAACGCGATCTCTTCAAGCACCACGGCGTTGTGAACGGCTTCAAGAGCGTCCTTTCCCCACGTGAAAGGGCCGTGGTTCCTGACAAGCGCCGCGGGGACGGTCATGGGATCTTTTCCCGCGAATGTTTCGATTATAACTTTTCCCGTTTCCTTTTCGTATTCACCGCCGATCTCCTTTTCCGTCATATTTCTTGTGCAGGGTATTTCTCCGCAGAAATAATCTCCCTGCGTTGTTCCCATGGGGATTATCCCTAAGCCCGCCTGCGCGAACGAGGTTGCCCAGCGGCTGTGAGTGTGAACGATGCCTCCCGCTTCCGGGAAAGCGCGGTATAATTCAAGATGAGTGGGAGTGTCGCTTGAGGGCTTGTATTTTCCCTCGGCTTTTTCGCCTGTTTCGAGACTTATTACCGCCATATCGTCCGCTGTCATTTCCTCGTAGGAAACTCCCGACGGTTTTATTACGAAAAAACCGCTTTCTCTGTCAATTGCCGAAACATTTCCCCATGTAAAGGCAACAAGAGAATATTTCGGCAGAAGAAGATTTGCTTCAAGCACTTTTTGTTTTAATTCATCAAGCATAATTTTACCTCTTAATTTAAAAGTCTTTCGGCGGGAAGATTCGCTTTATATCTTTCCATGAATTTCTCAAAGCCGCGAATTCCCTCTTCATCAGGGTATGACGTGTGTTTTTCAAGAGACGGGAAAACCTTTTCATTCAGCCAGTCGGGAAGCGGCTTTCCGTTTCCGTCAAGCATAAACGCCGCCAAAAGCGCCATTCCCCATGCTCCGCCCTCACCCGCTGTCTTCATTACCGAAACGGGAGTATCGAGAGCGTTCGCCATTAAAACGGAAGCGGTATCGGGAGTTTTGAAAAGTCCGCCGTGACCCGTAAATTCTCCGGCTTTTGCGTTTTCCTTTTCAAAGAGGATATCCATTCCGATTTTAAGAGCCGCCACAGAGCCGTAAATCTGTGCGCGCATGAAATTTGCAAGGTTCATATTGCCGTCGGGAGCGCGAAAATACATAGGTCTGCCGATATCCGCCTTAGCCGCGGGTTCCGCCGAGAGAAAATTATAGACGGTAACGCCTCCCGCGTCAGGGTCTCCCTCCATTGCCTTTTTAAACAGCATTTTGTAAAGAGAGGGTTTGTCGATATTATTTCCCGCGCAATTAAGGAGTTCGTCAAAAACGTTTACCCACGCGTTTATCTCGCTTGTGCAGTTATTGCAGTGAACCATCGCGCAGGGTATGCCGTCGGGAGTCGCAACTATGTCTATTTCGGGATATACGCCTTTCAGCTGCTTATCGAGAGTCAGCATACCGAAAATGGAAGTTCCCGCAGAAATATTTCCTTTTCCCGGAAGCACCGCGTTAGTGGCGGTCATTCCCGTTCCCGCGTCGCCTTCGGGTGGACATACGGGTATTCCCGCCCGAAGATCCCCGTCTGGGTCGAGAAGCTTTGCGCCGCTTTCGGTAAGAAACGCCCCCTTTTCGCCCGCAAGCCTTACTTCAGGAAGAATTTCGGTGATGTCCTTTTTGAAGCCTTTTTCTTTAAGCTTATCGTTCATCAGGGAAACAAATTCCTTGTTGTAGTCTCCGTCATTTACGGGGAACATTCCCGAAGCTTCGCCTATTCCCGCTTCAAATCTATCCGTAAGCAGGAAGTGAATGTAAGCAGCCAGAGTGGATATTCGGGAAATATCTCCGACAAAAGGTTCATTATCAAGAATCATTTCGTACAGATGAGAGATCGTCCATCGGTTCGGAATGTTAAAGCGGAAAAGCTCTGTAAGCTCTCTTGCCGCTTTTTCCGCCGTGGTATTTCTCCATGTTCTGAAAGGGGACAGGAGGTTATTATTCTTGTCAAACGGCATTATTCCGTGCATCATTGCGGATATTCCGAGAGAGCCGAACCTTGTCGGAATTACTCCGTATTTTTCCCTGATGTTTTCTTTAAGAACTCTATAGCAGCTTTGAAGTCCGCTGTGAATATCGTCAAGGGAATACGTCCAGAAGCCGTTTTCGAGTTTGTTTTCCCATGTGTGCGAGCCGTCCGCTATCGGTGAAAACGTATCGTCTGTGAGAACGGCTTTTATTCTTGTGGAGCCAAGCTCTATTCCGAGAGAGGTTTTTCCGTTTTTTATTTTTTCTTTTACAGTCATATTTTCTCCTTTATTTAAGCCTTGCTTTAAGATCAAGAAGCTCCAGCTTTTCCTGAAGCGCGTTCAGATCGGTTTTTTCATCTATGACCACAAGCTCAGTATCGGTAAGCTTTGCGAAAAGCCTGATATCATCGGAATTCAGAGCCGTGGAAACTACAGCGTGATGCGCTCCGCCCGAATATATCCATGCCGCCGCGCCTGTTTCAAAGTCGGGTTTTATTTTCCACATAACCCTTGCGACGGGGAGCTTCGGCATAGGCTTCGGCTGTTTGATAAGCTCTATCTCGGCGCATACAAGACGGAAACGGTTTCCCATATCGATAAGAGATACGGCGATCCCGTCTCCCGAAATTCCGTCGAATACAAGTCTTGCGGGGTCGGATTTTCCGCCGATTCCGAGAGGGTGAACCTGTATTTCGGGCTTTGAAGCCGCAAATACGGGAGATACCTCAAGCATATGAGAAGCAAGCTCGACCTCTTCGTTTTCGGTGAGGTCGTAGGTATAATCCTCCAGAAATGCCGTAGCGCCCGATCTGTTTTCGGCGAATTTGCAGAGAACAGCCATAAGAGAAGCGGTTTTGCTGTCACCCTCCGGACCGAAGCCTATGCCCTTTGCCATAAGATTCTGCACCGCAAGGCCGGGAAGCTGATTTAAACCGTGAAGATCCTCGAATGTATCGGTGAACGCGGAAACCTTTTCTTTTTCGATGAATTTTTCGAGAGCAGCTTCATATTTTGCCTGTTCTCTTACAGCGTTTCGATCATTTGACGGCATAATGTATTTATCGCCGTATTCTTTCATTTTCGCGTCGATCTCGGCGTTGGAAACATTACTTATGATATCGGCGAGATCTCCTATTCCGTAGCAGTTGATATTCCATCCGAAGCGTATTTCACTTTCGACTCTGTCGTTATCGGTAACGGCGACGTCGCGCATATTGTTTCCGAAGCACGCGACCTTCATGGTTTTTCCGAAATCCGCCGCAAGAGCCGCTTCGGCGAATTTTCTTACTTTTCCGATGACCTTTTCGTTTTCGTAATAGCCTGCCGCGATCTCGCGCTTTATGCCGAGCCTTGTGCAGATGAAGCCGAATTCCCTGTCGCCGTGAGCGGACTGATTGAGATTCATGAAATCCATGTCGATCTTATCGTATGGGAGCTTTTCGTTTATCTGCGTGTGAAGATGAAGCATAGGCTTTGTAAGAGCTTTAAGAGCGCGTATCCACATTTTGGCGGGGGAAAAGGTGTGCATCCATGTGATAACGGCAACACAGTCCTTGTCGGAGCTTGCCTTTATGCAGATATCCTCCGCTTCGTCGGAGCTTCTGACAATAGGCATTGCCTCTACGCTTACAAGTCCGTCAAGCTTGTCGTTAAGGGCTTTTGCGATGGTTTTTCCGTCCTTTTCCGCCTGTGCGAGAGTTTTCTCGCCGTAGAGATTTTGCGAACCCGTAATAAAATAAATTTTTTTCATTTGACGACCTCCATTTATTGATATTTTGCAAGATGATCCTATTGCTTATAAATAAGTATATATTGAACGGGGAAATTTTTCAAGAATTCTGTTCATTAAAAGCAGACATTTATTAACTTGTCCGATAGACGGAGGAGCGGTATTTCGTTCTTCCTGCGCGGAACTGCTTCGGAGTTACGCCCCTGTGTTTTTTAAAGCATTTGATAAGATGACTGCAATCTGAAAAGCCTGTTTCCTGACTGATATATGACAGATCGTAATCGGTGAAGAGCAGAAATTCCTCCGCCTTGTATATTCTCATTTTTTCGATATACTGTTTACAGCTTATTCCGTAAAAACTGCGGAATTTTTTCGCGAAGCAGGAATAGCTCATATTGCAGTGCTTTGCGATTTCGCTTACCTGAATATTATCGCACAGGTAAAGATCGATATATTCCGTGATGTTTTCAATGGAGCAGACTTCCTCCTTCGGGACATCGTCTATTACAAAGCCCTCGTTTATCCACAGGCGGATAACATTCATTAACAGTCTGTATATTTCCGATTGTATGACGAGATCCCTGCCGTATTTGCATTCGTTTATCTCTCGGATACACTCGGAGAAAAATCTGTCGCAGTCAAGCTTTTGAGCTTCTTCCTTCTTAAAGCATATTTTCATTCCCGAATTTCGGGCGAGTCGTAAGATATCGCGTATTTTGGGTGCATACGCGGGAGTAAGGGTAAGCTTGCCCACATCAAATTTTATCACCGAATATTTAGGAAGAATATTGCCCGACGGCAGGATGGAATGAACCTCGGACGGATGGAAAATTATGAAATCGCCCTCATTAAGAATGTATGTGTCGTCTCCCGCGAGCATTTTCGCGTTTCCCTCTCTTATAAGGATAAGCTCGGCAAAATAATGCCAGTGGGGCTTTATCGGGAAATTGTCGCTCTCGGCGCTGTAGTCGAAACATTCTGCGGGGATATTGAGAGAACAGCTTTCTTCAAACAGGTTATTCATTTTCGGTGTCCTTTCAAAATAGATTTGTACAATTATTTATGTATTTCTATTATATCATATATTTTTTTAAAATGCTATACTTTTAATATAATTTTTGGAGGAAACTCTTCTTTCGGTTCAATTAACGCACAGTTCTACGGAGGATTCTTTAATATGTTTCAAGTAAAATGGATCTGGGAAAATATGAAGGGATACCGCGGGAAATATATTCTTGCGATACTTACAACGGTGATAATTCAGATAATGCGTCTGATAAATCCCATATTTTCACAAAAAATAGTTGATGACTTTATTTACGGAGAAAACGCGGCGGAGAATCTTGAGAGCAACAGGCGATTTCTTATCCTGTTATGCGCGGGAATGATCATTTTTACTGTTGCAAGATCAGTCATTCAGTTTATTTCCAATACGCTTTTCGAGGTATGCTCGCAGGGAATGCTGGCGCGGATCAGAAATCAGCTTTTCGCGAGAGTTCAGCGGCAGAAGCAGCTTATTGCCTTTGCGAGAACACTTATAAGCGATCCGAAAATACTTATGCTTGACGAGGCAACGTCATCAATTGACGCAAAAACGGAAAAGCTTTTGCAGGAGGGACTTAACAGACTCTTGAAAGGGCGCACATCGTTTATTATAGCGCACCGTCTTTCCACCATAAGAAACTGTGACAAGATCATGTACATATCGGACGGAGGAATAACCGAGAGCGGTACTCACGCCGAGCTTATGGCAAAAAAAGGAGCTTATTACAAGCTCTGCATGACGGGAGAGGACAGTGTCTCCTCGGACGATGATATCTTTCTGAAAAAGCAAAAGGCTGTGTAAATTAAGACAACCGAATATCTCGCCTGTACTCACGGGAAACCCCTTCTGTTTGGCATCGAAAATAAAATGCTATACTTTATAGTAAACGACATTAAAATTTGTGCTTTCAG
>CAZCUQ010000003.1:0-53058 GCA_964501705.1 uncultured Ruminococcus sp.
GGACGGAAAAAACTTCCGTATATTGTTATCTGAGGGTGATGTTTTGGATTCGTTCTACGCAATAAGCAGTACACTTGAAAGTATCTTCCCGATAACGTTCTGGGACGTTATCGATATTTTCGCACTTGCATTCATAATCTATAAGGCAATAAATTATATGAAGGAAACACGCGCCGTTCCTCTGACAAAAGGTATATTCGTGCTTGTGCTGATATACTTCATGTCGGCTCTTTTTAAAATGAAAGCACTCTCATACCTGTTTCAAACGGTTATGAATACGGGATTGTTCGCTATAATAGTCCTCTTTCAGCCCGAACTGCGGCGCTCTATAGAAAAGCTCGGTCACTCAAAGGTTTCAGGCTTTTCCGTGTTTGGCTCGGATACGAAAAACGATAACTCCGCTCTCTGGAACAACTCTATAGACGCAGTATGCGATGCCTGTATGGATCTTTCGGCAACAAAAACAGGCGCGCTTATCGTTATCGAAATGGAAACAAAACTCGGCGATCAGATAGAAAACGGTACAATAATCAACGCCGTTCCGAGTAAAGAACTTTTCGGAACGATATTCTTCCCGAATACTCCGCTGCACGACGGAGCGGCAATAATAAGAGACGGGATCGTTATAGCGGCAGGCTGTTTCCTTCCGAAACCCCAGAATGAAGAAAGACTTGAAAAAAATCTCGGCTCGCGCCACAGAGCCGCTATCGGAATGAGCGAAAACTCCGACGCCCTCATCGTGGTCGTTTCCGAGGAAACGGGAACTATATCCGTCGCGGAAAACGGCGAGCTTACCCGAAGATATGACAGGGATTCCCTTAAAAAATATCTCCGCGAAAGAGTTCTTCCGTTAAAGGTATCCAAAAACAATTCAAAGCCCCCGAAAAACGCGGGCAAATCAAAAAAATCCTTCGCCGGAACCGGGATCGGTTTTTTCGGCAAAAAAGATAAGTGATAAAGGCAGAGAAAATTATGGCAAAAATCAATGTTAGTTCATTTAAGCAGATGCTGAATAATTTTATCCATACGGATTCATCGACAAAGATAATATCCATAATCTGCGCCGTGATAATCTGGCTTGCTATTTCGATAAGCGTCTACCCCACGATAAGCGACGTTATCTATAACGTTCCCATCGAGATCAATACCGAAGGTACGTTTGCCGCCGCAAATTCTCTGCAGGCGGAGCTTGCGGAGGATCTTTCCGCAGATGTCTATATTACGGGAGAACGCTCGCAGGTAGGAAGTCTCGACGCGGCTGATATCAGTCTGAATGTCGATATGACAAGAATATCCGCTCCCGGTGAATATAATCTCCCGCTTGAGGCTGTGAACAAATCGGAAAAGGAATTCAATGTAGATAAGATATCTCCATCCTCGGTAATGGTCAAGATCGAAAGGATAGTCACCAAGGAATTTAACGTGACCGCCGAAATGGATTCAAGCATTTCCGTTGCGGACGGATATATGACAAAAGCTCCTATTTTCGTTTCCTCCAATACTATTTCCGTAACGGGTCCCGAAGAGCAGGTCTCGTCCATAACAAACGCGGTCGTCAGCATATCCTCAGCTGAGCCTATCACTCTTTCATCGTCATATGAGTTTACCTCAAGCGAAATAACGCTCTATAACAACGGCGTGAAAATATCCGACGCGGACGGAAGTCTTACTCTCAGCAGAACCAGCTTTACCGTGCAGATACCCGTATATATACGTCAGACTCTTCCGCTGGAAGTCAGCGTGGTGAACGCTCCCGACGGCTTTGACGAGGATAAATTCAAAGAAAGTCTCACTTTGTCAGCATCAGAGCTTGATATAGCCGCTCCTACCGATAAAATTAAGGATATCAAAAGCATAAACATAGGAACGATAGATATGCGCGAGGTCGATGACACCGGAAAAACATTCACCTTCGCAATGGAAAACGTGCTTCCCGAAGGATATGAAAATCTTTCGGGACTGGGCGCGGTAATCGTCACCTGCCCGTCTGACGGTCTTATCAAGAAGCAAATAGCGATAAGAGCAAAGAATATTCAGATAATCAATGCTCCCTCGCAGTTTGATTTTCAGCTTACAACTTCGATGATAATGCCGTATTTCGTAGGTCCCGCGAACGTTGTCGGCTCTCTCACCTCAAGCGATATCACCTGTCGGGTAGATATACTAAGCTCTGATTTCGACAATACCGCAGGCGAATACGTAATGCCCGTGACATTCTCCGTGGCGTCCTCCGACAGCGTATGGGTGAACGCGGGTTCTTCAACGCTGAATATTTACGTAAAGGCAGTGCCTAAAGTTACTGATGAGAATGAGGAATAAAATTGGCAGTAATCATTTCGGAAATAATCTCTCCCGCGGATTCTTCGGACGAGGAAATAATCTCCGCCGCGCTTAAAAAAGCGGGAATAAACAAAGACGGCGTTATCCGCGCGGGAGTTCATAAAACATCGATAGACGCAAGAAAAAGAAACAATATCCGCAGAGTTTCCTCAGTGTGGGCGGAAACTTCCGAAGAAAATGAAAACCGTCTTTTAAATAAAGCTTTCATCACAAAGGTCAGACACACCGAATTCAAGCCCGTCATCGGAAAAACTCCCCAAAACGGGAAAATCGCCGTTGTGGGATTCGGTCCCGCGGGAATGTTCTCCGCGCTTACCCTTGCGGAGTACGGATACAGACCGATCGTTTTTGAACGCGGAGAAAACGCGGACGACAGAATAAAAACCGTCTCCGGGTTCTGGAAAAACGGGAAGTTTTCTCCCGAATCAAATGTTCAGTTCGGCGAGGGCGGAGCGGGAACGTTCTCCGATGGAAAACTCACAACAAGGATACATGACCCGCTCTGCCGATATGTTCTCGAAAAATTTGCCGAATTCGGCGCTCCGAAAAGTATCCTCACAAAATCAAAGCCTCATGTCGGAACGGATAATCTTCGCTTTATCGTAAAAAATATCCGCGAAAGAATAATCTCTCTCGGAGGAGAGGTTCGCTTTAATTCGCGCGTTTCGGGATTCAATGTAAAAAACGGAAAGCTTTCCTCTCTTACGGTGAACGGCTCGGAGGAGATTCCCGTATGCGCCGCCGTTTTAGCCGTCGGACACAGCGCGAGAGATACTTTTTCCGCTCTTCTTTCCGAGAATATCACTCTTGAACCGAAACCCTTTTCCGTGGGCGCGAGGATAGAGCATACGAGAATTTCCGTAAACGAAAGCCTGTATGGGAAAAATTACCCCGAAAATCTTCCCGAGGGCGAATATCAGCTCTCCTACCGAAAAAACGGACGGGGAGTTTATACCTTCTGTATGTGTCCCGGAGGATATGTAGTTGCGTCACAAAGCGAGGAATGTTCCATCGTTACAAACGGAATGAGCGAATATTCCCGAAACGGAGAAAATTCAAATTCAGCGCTTGCAGTATCGGTATCTCCCGATGACTATGGAAAAGCTCCTCTCGACGGCGTGGATTTCGCGCGCTCCATAGAGAAAAAGGCATATTCGCGGGCAAAACCGTATTTTGCTCCCGCCTGCACGGTCGGAAGCTTTCTTGAGGGAAAAGCTTCATTAAAGGGCGCTTCGGTGACTCCGAGCTACTCTCCGGGAGTAACGGAAGCGGATCTGAATGAACTTTTCCCGAAATTTGTCTCGGATATGATGAAAGAGGGACTTCACGTATTTGCCCGCAAAATGAGAGCTTTCGGCGAAACGGGAGCTGTTCTTACCGCTCCCGAAACAAGAACATCCTCCCCCGTAAGGATCACACGAAGCGAAAGCCTTGTTTCGCCCGAAGCGGACGGATTATACCCCTGCGGAGAGGGCGCGGGCTATGCGGGCGGGATAATGTCCGCGGCTGTTGACGGAGTAAAAACGGCACAGGCTATAATGGAAAAATTCAAACCGTATGAATAATTCTTTTATAACTTTATCTCCTCTTCTGCCGCCGCTGAAAAAAAACAAAGAGAAAATAATAACGGCTTCTCTGCGATTTCTACAAAAAAATCCAAGTGAAATTGTGAGGTTCTACAAATTTAAGATTTTAAACGTTTTCGCAAAAAATACACCCCGCTAAAAAGCAATAAATACCTTGACAGCTTCGCAAAAATTGGGTAAAATAATAGTATGAATTTCGTTTCGCACAGGCATCGTAACGAAAATAAAAACATATGGAGGATTACTGCAATGGCTTATTTTGAAAACATCGGAAAAATACCTTACGAGGGAAAGGACAGCAAAAACGCTCTTGCGTTCAAATACTACAACCCCGATGAGATGATCGATGGCAAAAAAATGAGAGAACACCTTAAATTCGCTCTCTCATGGTGGCACACAATGGGCGGCGACGGCACCGATATGTTCGGCTGCGGCACCGCCGATAAAACATGGGGACAGGCGGACAGCACGGCAAGAGCCAAGGCTAAGGTGGACGCCGCTTTCGAGATAATGGACAAGCTCTCGATCGACTTCTTCTGCTATCACGACAGAGATCTGTCCCCCGAATACGGCACCTTGAAGGAAACAAACGATAAGTTCGACGAGGTAGTTGACTATGTCGCTGAAAAAATGAAAGCAGACCCCTCGAAAAAGCTTCTTTGGGGTACGGCTAAGTGCTTCGATCACCCCCGCTTTATGCACGGCGCGGGAACATCTCCCTCCGCCGATGTATTCGCGTATTCCGCAGCGCAGATAAAGAAAGCTATAGATTCTACGGTTAAGCTCGGCGGTATGGGCTATGTTTTCTGGGGCGGAAGAGAGGGCTATGAAACCCTTCTCAACACAAATATGGGTCTGGAGCTTGACAATATGGCAAGACTTATGAGGATGGCTGTTGAATACGCACGTTCTATCGGCTTCAAGGGAGATTTCTATATAGAACCCAAGCCCAAGGAACCCACAAAGCACCAGTATGATTTCGATACGGCAACGGTTCTCGGATTCCTCCGCAAGTACGGCCTTGACAAGGACTTCAAGATGAATATCGAGGCGAACCACGCAACTCTTGCACAGCACACCTTCCAGCATGAGCTTCGCGTTGCAAGAGAAAACGGCGTATTCGGTTCTATCGATGCAAATCAGGGCGATATGCTCCTCGGCTGGGATACCGATCAGTTCCCGACCAACATTTACGATGCTATGTTCTGTATGTATGAGGTCATCAAGGCGGGCGGATTCACAAACGGAGGACTTAACTTCGACGCCAAGGCAAGAAGAGGCTCCTACACTCCCGAAGATATATTCCACAGCTATATCGCGGGTATGGATACGTTCGCGCTCGGCTTCAGGGCGGCTAAGGCTCTTATCGCGGACGGCAGGATAGACAAGTTCGTTGAGGACAGATACGCTTCATGGAAAACAGGTATCGGCGCGGATATCATCGCAGGCAAGGCTGATTTTGTATCTCTTGAAAAGTACGCTCTCGAAAAGGGAGAGGTCACCGATTCTCTCTCAAGCGGCAGACAGGAAATGCTCGAAGCTATCGTCAATAATGTGCTTTTCAGTATGTAAGGTGATCTTCAATGGTTATAGTGGATAAAATTGACGAACACGTCATAAGTCTCGATCCGACAAAGCACAGCTTCTGCTTCATTGCTAACAAGAGCAAGGATATCGGCTCGAAAAAGGTGATCATTTCTCTGCGAATTTACACAGGCGGAACAAATTCATGGGACGATCTTGTGATGGGCGAATATCCCAATCATAAGGACGCTTCCAATACTATGCAGAAAGCTGCCGAGCTTTTGAGACAAAATGCTCCCTCGATAGATTTTGCCATTATCTGAATGTATTTCGTTTCACGGGCGTTGTGCGGGATTCACAAAGCTTTTCTGAATAAAACCGCGCTGCCCCTGTACTATACGGGGCAATGCTTTCAAATGGAGAAAAATAGGAGTTGATAGATTTTGAAATACGTAATAGGCATTGATCTCGGAACAAGCGGCACGAAAACTGTTCTGTTCGATACTCTCGGAAACGTGATATCTTCCGATACGATAGAATATCCCATGTATCAGCCCAAAAACGGCTATGCGGAGCAGGATCCCGAAGATTGGGCGAATGCTGCGCTGAATACCGTTAAAAATGTTCTCGCCAAAAGCAGTATTGACCCCGCAGATATCGCGGGAATCGGAATTTCGGGACAGATGCACGGTCTTGTAATGCTCGACGGGAATAATAACGTTATCCGCCGTTCCATAATCTGGTGCGATCAGAGAACCGAAAAGGAAGTCGGCGAAATGAATCAAAAGGTCGGACGGGAAAAGCTTGTGGAAATTACCGCAAATCCCGCTCTTACGGGCTGGACTGCGGCTAAGATACTTTGGGTGAGAAACAATGAACCCGAAAATTACAAGCGCTGCCGTCATATTCTTCTTCCGAAGGATTATGTTCGTTTTGTTCTCACGGGAGAGTATGCTTCGGAAGTCTCCGACGCGTCGGGAACGCAGCTTCTTGACGTTCCTCACAGAAAATGGAGCGAGGAAGTCTGCTCACTTTTGGATATAGATATGAGTATGCTCCCGAAACTGTACGAATCCGCCGAGATCACGGGATATGTCACCGGGGAAGCCGCCGAAAGAACAGGTCTGAAGGAGGGAACTCCCGTTGCGGGAGGCGCGGGAGACAACGCCGCCGCAGCCGTCGGAACGGGAGTCGTTGAGGACGGAAAAGCATTCACCACAATAGGCACGAGCGGAGTTGTATTCGCTCACACCTCAAAAGTGTGCGGCTGTTCCGGGGAAATGGCATATCATGGGAGTCACTCAGGCGGCGGGGCTGTCTCTTCGCTGGTTCAGGGACAATTTCTGTTCCGACGAAACATCGGTCGCGGCTTTGACCGGCAGGGATACATACGAAATAATGACCGACGAGGCAAAGACCGTTCCCATAGGTTCTGACAGGCTGATATATCTTCCCTATCTTATGGGAGAGAGAACCCCGCATCTTGACCCGAACGCAAGAGGAATGTTTTTCGGGCTTTCCGCCGTTCACACGAAGAAACATCTTCTGCGCGCGGTTATGGAAGGAGTATCGTTTTCACTCCGCGACTGTGTTGAGATATGCAGAGAAATGAATATCAGCGTTTCCGACATGATGGCGTGCGGAGGAGGAGGCACTTCTCCGTTATGGAGACAGATGCTTGCCGATCTTTACAATTGTCCCGTCAAGACCTGTGCGAGCAAGGAGGGACCCGCTCTGGGAGCCGCTGTTTTGGCAATGACTGCAGCAGGGATCTATCCCTCGGTCGAAGAGGCTTGCAGAAATGTTGTAAAAATGGGTACAGTACAAGAGCCTGTCAGGGAGGAAGCGGAAAAATATGAAAAGTTCTACAGATTCTACGCAAAGCTTTACGGCAGCGTGAAGGAAAAGTGTGCGGAGCTTGCCGGATTGGAATAATTTTTTACGGCTTAAACTTATTTTTTGCTGTTCATCAAAATTTTAAGAGTGCGGCGTGGTCGCTTGGGCTTTTCGGCTGTTACGTAAAAAGCAGCCGCTGAAATCCCATGTGATCCCGCCGCGCCCACATTCAAAGAACGTGTCCCTTAAAGCTGTATAGAAACAACAAATGAAATCAAAAATTGCAGTCGGGTATTAAAAGTATTCCCTTCAGGAAATATTGCACAATAAACGGCTCTGATTTTAATAGAAAAATAACAAAGATGTGCAGAAAGATAAAAAATCCTTTGACTTTTCTTATTTTTGTGGTAAAATATAATTAACAGATATGCACATAAGAAGAATACACAGAGAAAAAATTCTTCCCCGCGGCGCGCCGCAGATCTCCGCGGGTATCATTACATTTAATATCCCGGATTTCTGCGGAGAAACGGAGTAGCAATGTCAAAAATAATAGCAATAACTTCCGGTAAGGGCGGAACGGGAAAATCATCCATATGCGCGGAACTTGGATTTTCACTCGCAAAACAGGGTCACAGAACGCTTATTATCGAACTTGACTTTGGTCTGAGATGCCTTGATATAATGCTCGGCGTAAAAGACAGCATAAACTACGACCTCGGCTCGGTATTAAAGGGCGAATGTGATATCTATAAGGCAACCACACAAGTCAAGCTTGCAATGAATCTGAGCATAGTGTGCGCTCCCGAAGACCCGTTCGCAAAGGTCGATGCCGAAACAATAAAGAATATCTGCCAGGAAATGCGCAAATACTACGAATATATCATCGTGGATACCTCGGCCGGAACCAACGAGAGCGTTTTCGATGTTGTCGAACAGTCCGACCTTATCCTCATCAACACCACGCCCGACCCTATATGCGTAAGAGATGCGCGCGCAATGTCGGATGAATTCTACAAAAGAGGAAATAAAAAACAGCGCCTTATTATCAATAAGGTAAATCCCGATATCTTCAAGGCAAATCTTATCCTTGACCTCGATGAGATAATAGATACCGTTGGCGTACAGCTTATCGGAGTTATCCCGGATGACTCGGCGGTTATCATTGCAACGGGCAAGGGCGAACCGCTGCCGTCCTCTTCGATGGCTTTCAAGGCGTTCGAC
This sequence comes from uncultured Ruminococcus sp., assembly GCA_964501705.1. Lineage (GTDB taxonomy): Bacteria > Bacillota > Clostridia > Oscillospirales > Ruminococcaceae > RGIG4694. Next base: position 8,511 of record CAZCUQ010000003.1, read on the forward strand.
GCTATTTCAAAAAGAATCAAGGGCGAGGATGTTCCGCTTAGCTTCAAGGCTCTCCTCCAGTAATAAGCGCGGAATTTTAATAGAATCGTAAAGGAGCTGTAATAATACCATGAACATAGCACTTATTGCGCATGACTCGAAAAAGGAACTGATGGTGCAGTTCTGCATTGCATACTGCGGAATACTGTCAAGACACAACATCTGCGCGACAGGTACTACCGGCAAACAGGTAGCGCAGGCAACAGGACTTGATATACAGCGCTATTTAAGCGGCGCACAGGGCGGAGGACAGCAGATAGGAGCAAGAATATCCTGCAACGAAATAGATTTGCTTTTGTTTTTCCGCGACCCGCTGTCTCCGAAGCCTCATGAACCTAACGATATGGATCTTCTGAGACTGTGCGATGTGCACAATATCCCCGTTGCAACTAACATAGCAACAGCAGAAGCGCTTATCCACGCGCTTGAAAGAGGAGATCTCGACTGGCGCGAGATCGTTAACCCTAACGTCTGATTATTAAAACAACACCGGTCAGAGGCAAGAAATTGCCTCTTTTTTTCGCTTTGTTTTGTCAGATCTTCGATTTCTCCGTCGATTGATTAGTGAATTTCATTAAATTACCTATTGATTTTTTATAAAAAACATGATATAATAACATCTGTAACCAATTTGTAAACACATCTGTTTGCAGAAAGGAGAAAATATGACAAATAAAAAATCATTTCTTCATTCCGCCTGCGCTTTCGTCACGAGGCTGGGCGCACACTGTATAAGTATCGCGGCTTATCTCCCGAAAAAAATCGCGGACGAAGCGAAGGCTTTTTCACGATACGCGGAAAATCACCGTAAAGCAGAGCATGAAAAAACAAAAAAAATCAAAACAATCAAAAGAAAAGAAAAGAAACCGTTCTCTTATATCGCGGCAAATTATCTTTTCCCCGTTTGCGCTTTGGCGGCTTTCGCGGGAATTATACAGCATACCGCTTCATTAAGCTACGGGATCTCGGTCGAGATCGACGGCGAAAATATGGGGATCGTTGAAGATTATTCAGACTACGGAAAAGCAAGAAAGGCTGTCGCCGAAAAAACCGAGGACTACGAAACAAACGGAGTTTATTTCCGCTCGGCAAGACTTTCACTGAGACAGATCTCTTCCCGCGATGACGTTACCGACAGCGTGGGACTTACAAGAAAAATGGAAAATCAGCTGTCTGCGGCCTATCCCGAAATAACTCTTTCCGACGCGGCGGAAACAACTCCCGATTTTGAAGAGCTTATCGCCGACGAAAACGACCCCGATGTTATCCCGGCCGTAATGGTAAAGGCAGGCGGCGTCGTATTAGGCTTCGTGAAAAGCTATGACGAGATAGAAAAGGCTCTCGATGAAATGAAATCCGTCTGCTATGATATGAAAGGCGTGGAAAAGGAAAATGTCTTTTTCGATAAGGAAATAACCTTTGAACCGCGCAGTATCAACTATCACGCCGTGGTAGAACAGTCTAAGATAATAGAACTTTTGCAGGGAAATTCCTCGCGGAAAAAAACATATGAGGTGGTTGACGGGGATTTCCCCATTCTCATAGCTGAAAAGCTCGGCATGGAACTCGATGAGCTTATGGACTGCAAGGCTGTCTATAACGGCAGCGAAGTCTCTCTCTATGACAACAGCATACGCACGGGGACCGTTATCGAAATACAATCGGACGAACCCTTTCTGAATGTTATGTATTCCGTTGATTCAAAATACGACAGCGTTATCGAATACTCGACAATAAAGGTGGATGACGATACCGTTCTTATCGGTCAGAGCGAGGTGGAAACCGTCGGTGAAAACGGACTTGAAACAATAACCTCGCAGATTACATATGAAGTGGTCAGAGATGAAAACGGCAATTGGACAAGCAACGCGGTAAAACGAAAGATAAAGGGAAGAGAAATTAAAAAATCACCTGTTTCCGAGGTGATAAAGGTCGGTACTCTTATCCCCGACGCTCCGTGGGGAACAAATCCCGGTACAGGACAGTATTTTTGGCCCGTTGAGGGAGGGTATATTTCTTCCCGTTTCGGCGGAGAAAGAAATCATAAGGGACTTGATATAGCCGCGCCTCTCGGAACACCTATTTACGCCGCCGCTTCGGGAACTGTTCTCGTATCGAAAATGGGTGACAACGGAGGCTACGGAAATTACGTCATAATAGAAAATGATGACGGAAATATTACTTACTATGCTCATCAGAGCGAGCTTGCCTGTGAGGCGGGCGATGCTGTGCAGCCGGGACAGGTCATCGGCTATGTCGGAAGCACGGGAGATTCCACGGGACCTCATCTTCATTTTGAAGTGCGAAGCCCCGACGGATATATGCTTGACCCTGAAGAATATGTGGCTCAGGAATGAATTAAGACTCGCCCGTTTTGATAACACGGGCGGGATTTTTTCTTTTCCGGTGGGATAAAAGGTAAAACTTGACAGATGAACAAAGAAAGAATTATTTCAAAACCGTGTGAAAATTTAAAAAATTATTGTTGACTTTTATCGGAGCGTGTGTTATAATAAACTTTAGATTCTATCGGTTAAGGGGGCTTCTGCGGTGGCAGTCACACGTTTTGAAGAACTTAATGAAATGCACCTGTCTGTTTTGCAGGAGCTCGGAAATATGGGGTCGGGCGGAGCGGCAACATCGCTTGCCACAATGCTCTCAACCGCAACGGATATATCCGTTCCGACAGTCAGAAGAGTATCGGTAGGCGATTCAAAAAGGATCATAACCACGCTTTCATCGGCGGTGTATCCCCTGCTTATCAGGCTGGGCGGAGATTTCGGAGGATTTATTCTTCATCTGCTCCCCTTTCCTTATATAACAAGAGTTGTGGGGACATTTTTCCCCGATACGAAGGTATCGTCCGCAAACGACGTGAACGAGATGATATCATCGGTCATAAACGAGACTGTAAATATAACTTCGGCTTCTTACGCGAACGCTCTCGCGGAGCTTTCGGGAATGTGCGTGGATATCTCCACTCCGAATCATACTCTTACGGCTGCCGATGAAATATTTAAGGGCTGCCAAAATAACGCGGATATAATTTATTTTGTCAATAATACTCTTGTCATCAAGGACGCGGGCGTTTCCGGAAATATGGTTTATTTTCCCGAAATAAAAAGCCTTTGTACACTGATGACGAAAATCGGAGTTCCATGCTGAAGGGGAGAATGCTTTGTCAAGAATTTATCCGCTTTACTCTTCGAGCAGCGGAAACTGTACATATATCGGAAACCGCAGCGAGGGAATACTTATCGACTGCGGCGTTTCCTTTTCAAGACTGAAATCGGCGCTTGACGGCTGCGGTATGCCGATGGGAGCAGTAAAGGCTGTTTTTATCACTCACTGTCACGGCGACCACATCAGGGGACTTAAAGTATTCACCAAAAAAACAGGCGTTCCCGTGTTCGCGCAGAGCGAAACATTAGATTCGCTTATCGGTCAGGATATGATATATTCTGTGTGCGAGGATGTATTAAGCTGTACCGAATTGTCTTTTTGCAGGGTCACGCCGTTTGAAACATCGCACGATACCATAGAATCGTGCGGATACAGGATAGATCTGAGCGATGGCAGCTCATGCGGGGTATGCACCGATCTCGGATTTGTTTCGGAAAAAGTCATAGCGGCTCTTTCAGGCTGCGGCGCCGTGCTTGCGGAATCAAATTACGATGATGAAATGCTCCGGGATTGTTCGTATCCGTCCTCGCTGAAAGAACGGATCCGCTCGGACAGGGGGCATCTTTCAAATATCGAATGTGCGCGGCTATGCGGAAAATTGATATCTTTGGGAACGCGGAGGTTTATTCTCGGTCATATCTCAAAGGAAAGCAACTCGGCGGAAAGAGCGCTTGAAGTAAACTGCAAAGAGCTTAAAAAATTGGGCTATGAGAGAAACAAGGACTACATAATGACAGCTGCGGATCCTTTTGGGGAAAATTCGGAGTTTATGGCGTTATAAAAAGAGAGATCCGTAAAGATCTCTCTTTTTTTATTCAATGGTTAAGTTATCACTTGAAATATCTGTTTAAAAGTCCGTTGAACGCAGCTCCGTGACGTGCCTCGTCCTTAGCCATTTCGTGAACGGTGTCGTGGATAGCGTCAAGATTTAATTCCTTAGCGCGCTTAGCGAGCTTGAGTTTGCCCTCGCAGGCGCCGCCCTCAGCCATAACTCTCATTTCGAGATTTTTCTTTGTATCGTCCGTAACTATCTCGCCGAGCATTTCAGCGAATTTAGCCGCGTGTTCAGCTTCTTCAAAAGCGATTCTTTTGTAAGCCTCGGCAACTTCGGGATAGCCCTGTCTGTCAGCAACTCTCGACATAGCAAGATACATTCCGACCTCGCTGCATTCGCCGTTGAAATTTTCCTTGAGACCGTCGATGATTTCCTTGTCGTCAACGTCCTTAGCGATGCCTACAGCGTGCTCACAGGCCCAGGAAACATTTCCTTCCTCGGCAGCCTTATTGAATTTTGAAGCGGGAACTCCGCACTGAGGACATTTCTCCGGGGGGTTATCTCCCTCGTAAACATATCCGCATACAGAACAAATCCACTTTGTCATAATTATGTACCTCCAGTATTTTATGAGTCTTAATGATATTTATTATCATTAAGCTTAGTATATCATATCAAGAATGGTTTGTCAATAGTTTTTGTTTAATTTTCACGTCATTTTCAATTTTTATTTTTCTTGTAAATTATGGATAATCCCTTGAGAAGCAGAGAATCGTCAAGAATAATATTTTCCTCGCAGAGAGGGACTATACTTCCCGCGAGTCCGCCCGTTGCGACGACTGTGTGGAAGGCGTTTCTTTCCTTGTTTATCATGCGGATAATTCCGTCAAGCTCTGCGGCGCTTCCGTACATAATACCCGATTTCATGCAGTCAACGGTATTGGCGCCGATAAGCTTTCTGGGTTTTTCGAGACTGATCTTGGGGAGCTGAGAGGTTTTTCCCGTAAGGCTTTCGAGCGATACCCTTATTCCGGGGATTATCATTCCGCCAAGATAGTTTTTGCTTTCATCGATCACGGAGATGGTAGTAGCCGTTCCCATATCAATGATGATGAGCGGAAGAGGATATTCGTTTATTCCCGCGACAGCGTCAACGACAAGGTCGCTGCCGAGCTGAGCGGGATTGTCGATAATTATCGAAAGACCCGTTTTAAGTCCGGGACCGACAACGAGAGCGTTTTCTCCCGTTATTTTTTCCACGGCTTCCTTTATCGTGGAGGTAACGGACGGAACGACCGAAGATATTATAGCTCCGTCGATCTCATCGGGATGGATTCCGTAAAGCTCCAGCACGATTTTTATCGAGATGGCGTACTGAAGCTCCGTAGCGGTGTGGTCTGTGGAAACTCTTTCCGCAAATTTTATTTTATCGTCCGAAAAGCAGCCCAAAACGATGTTGGTGTTTCCGACGTCAATTGCAAGAATCAAAGTAAGATCTCCTTTATTACAGATTAATTTTGCTTTGAGGGATTTTTTCGGTGAAGTACGCGGACACTTCCGAATTAAGGTTGGTATTTCTTATTTTTTCACGGAGAGGGAGAACGTTTGACGGAGCGGTCGAAAGCTCATCCACGCCCATTTCAAGAAGCGTTTCGGTGATGGTAAGATCACCCGCAAGTTCCCCGCATATACCGCACCACGCTCCGCCCTTGTGAGCGTTTTTCACAGTCATATCTATCATTCTGAGAATGGCGGTGTGATGAGGATCGCAGAATTTTTCAAGCTTTGCGTTCTGCCTGTCAACGGCGAGGGTATATTGAGTAAGGTCATTTGTTCCGATACTGAAGAAATCAACTTCCTTGGCAAGCAGGTCGCTTATCATAACAGCCGCGGGAGTTTCTATCATTATGCCTATTTTAACATTGTCCGAGAACGGCTTGTTTTCGGCTGTAAGTTCGGATTTTACCTCGTTTAGTATTTCCTTTACCATATAGATCTCTCCTATGGAGGAAATCATAGGAAACATAATAGCGAGATTTCCATAGACGGAAGCGCGGTAAAGCGCACGGAGCTGGATTTTAAAATCGTCAACCTCGGTAAGGCTTATTCTTATGGAGCGGTAGCCGAGAGCGGGATTGTCTTCTTTTCCGTAGTCGGAGAAGGACGGTATTTTATCTGCTCCGAGGTCGGCCGTACGGATAATGACCTCTTTATTTTTCATGCGTTTCAGTACGGTTTTATAGCATCTGAACTGAGCTTCTTCCTTTGGAGGGATACCGTTCAGGAATAGAAATTCGCTTCGGAACAGACCTATTCCGCCCGCGTCGCAGGAAATAACGTCGGTAAGCTCGTCGATACTTCCGATATTTGCGTAGACATTGATCTTCCGTCCGTCGAGAGTAACGTTGTCCTTGCCGATAAGGCTTAAAAGAAGCTCTTCATGCCGGCGTTCTATTTCAAGGCGTCTTGTCATTTCGCGGACGGTTTCCGCGTCGGGGTCAATATAGACCACGCCGCTGCTGCCGTCAACGATGACTTCTTTGCCGTTAAGCTCTTCGCTGAGAGCGTCATTGCCTATCGCGCATACGGCGGGTATCCTCATGCTTCTTGCGAGGATGGCCGTGTGCGAAGTATTTGAGCCGAGAGCGGTGCAGAACGCAAGAACCTTACTTCTGTCAAGACCGATAGTTTCGGACGGCGCGAGGTCGTCGGAGAAGATGATATTTTCTCCGTCGCCGGCTTCGGAGGACAGTTGGATATTCATAAGGTTTTTGAGCAGTCTGTCGGAGACATCCTTGATATCGGCGGAGCGTGCTCTCAAGTATTCGCTTTCGACGGCGGCAAATGTGGCGGCGAGGCTTTCGCTTGTAAGAGCGACGGCATACTCGGCGCTGAGATGTTCCTCATTGATATATTTTCTGATAGAGCTTTCATAGTCGTTATCGGAGAGGATAAGCTTATGTATATTGAATATTTCGGCGTCTTCGATCCCGACCTGAGAAAGCGCACGTTCATATAGCTCGTCAAGCTGAGAAAGCGTCATGGAGACCGCGCTGTCGAAGCGTTTATTTTCTTCCTTGCTGTCCTCGCTGTGGAATTCGCTTATAAAAATTTTTTCACGTTTAAAGAAGTTAACTTTACCTATAGCTATACCTTTTGCAACGCCTTTTCCTTTAAGTATTGTCATGCTTTCTCACTTCCTTTTGAGTTGATAGTTCTATCTGAATTTAATTATAGTAAAAAAACATTACGAAAAATCTATCAAAAAATGAACGAATTGTAATTTTTGTTGAAAGAATACAAAAATGTTGAAAAGAAATCTTTGCGAGTAGTTAAAAATTCCCGCCATTGTCTCCTTTTTTTGTTTTTTCGTTTGGGTTACATTTTTTTTGCCGTATTATGCCACATAATGAGATCCGACTTGAAAAAACCATTTTTTCAAAAATTCTCAATCTCTGACACGACTTTTTTGTTGAATTGATATGAAAATAACTCGTACTTATCATTTTTTGATAAAAAAGCTTGATTAAAGAAAAAAATAATGCTATAATACTATTTAAGTACAATGCTGCGAAAGAGGGGATAAAATGAAGAAATGGGTGATAGGTTCCCCCGACAGAAGCGCGGCACATGATATCGCATCGGACGGATTCGTGTCGCCGCTTTCTTCGGAGGTTCTTGCTTCAAGAGGAATAGTCGGGATCCCCGACAGAAATATGTTCCTCGGAAGCTATGAGAGCGCGGACGCTTTGGGACTTCTGAACCCTTTCGATCTCCCCGATATGGAAAAGACCGTATCATTAATCGAAGAATATATCGAACGCGAGGGAAAGATATTTATCTACGGAGATTATGACTGTGACGGAATACTCGCCACTGCATCGCTTTATAATTACCTTTCTCAGATAGGCGCGGACGCGGAATATTTCATAAACGAACGCAGCGACGGCTACGGAATGAATATAAATAATGTCCGTAAGCTTTCGGAAGCGGGCGCGGATCTTATTATAACCGTCGATAACGGAATTTCAGCCGCAGAAGAGGCAAAACTCTGTAAGGAACTCGGCATAAAGCTGATAATCACCGATCATCATCTTCCGCCCGAGACACTTCCCGAAGCGGACGCAATAGTTGACCCGCATATCACGTCCGCCGATAATAAGACAAAATTCAGAGATCTTTGCGGCTGTGCGGTCGTTCTTAAACTTATTACGGCGCTTGAAGACGGGCAAAGCACTCTGCCTGTCGAAATGATGTCCGATTTTGCGGCGATTGCCACTATCGCCGACGTTATGCCCATAGTCGGCGAAAACAGAAATATAGTCAGACATGGGCTTCATTATATTCCGAATACAGAAAACGAGGGCTTAAAGGCTCTTATAAACGAATTGTCCGTGCTTTCCGACGGGAAAAAAAGAGAGTTCGTCCCCACCGTAAAAAATATAGCTTTCGGGATAGCTCCGCGGATAAACGCTTCGGGAAGACTCGGCAGCGCTATGGAAGCCTGCGAGCTTTTCACTACCGATGACCCCGCAAAAGCGGAAGAACTCGCAAAAAAACTCTGCGATTACAATAACGCGCGAAGATCCGTTGAGGATAAGATCCTTTCGGGTATTGAAACGGACTTTTCGGAAAATCCCGAATTGTTTCACTCGCCGGTTATCGTTTCGGCGGGCAGGGATTGGAATAAGGGAGTTATCGGAATAGACGCGGCAAGGGTGATGGAAAAAACAGGAAAGCCGACGTTTATTATCTCGATAGGCAATGACGGACTTTGTACGGGGTCGGCACGCTCCCCCGACGGGTTTTCCGTTTTCGATTCGCTGAAAGCTTCAGAGGATCTTCTTACGCGCTTCGGAGGACATAAGGGCGCGGGCGGCTTTTCCCTTGCGGAAGAAAATATAAACGCTTTCAGAGAAAGGCTTTGCGGATTTTCGGGAGGAAAATACTATACTCCCGAGCTTCATGCCGTTAAAGCAATTTCTCCCGAAGAGATCACTCTCGAAAATATCGAAGCTCTTTTAAATGAACTCTCTCCGTTCGGAGAAAAAAATCCCGAACCCGTATTTCTTGTTGAAAATGCGGAAATAACATCTGTGAAGTCATTATCCGGGGGAAAATACACAAAGGTCACAATCGACTGCAAAGGCAGTACGTTTTCTTTCCCGCTGTTTAAAATCCCTTTTGCCGAGTTTCCCTATGTCTGCGGAGAAAGAATAAACATAATGGCTTCATTCGGAATAAACGAATATAACGGAAGAAAAACGGTAAGTCTTACAGTATGCGATATGAGACGCACGGGAGTGAATCAGACAAAAATATTAAACGGCGAAGCGGCATACAGAAATATAAAAGCGGGGATTTTCCCTGCGGATAAAAAAATTATTTCGGCTATGCTCCCGTCAAGAGATAATTTTGCCGCCGTTTACAGGCTTATTCCTCCGTCGGGGGATATCTCCGAGGATTTTATAATGGATAAGCTCTGCGGGGAAATAAATACCTGCGTGCTTCATGTGATCCTCGACGCACTTTGGGATGCGGGACTTGTTTCGCGTACTCTGCTCACGGGCAGGGTGAAAAGGCTTCCCGTTGAAAAAGGAAAAAAAGCGGATCTCAACGAGACGAGTATAATAAAAATAATAAGAGAAAAATTATAGACTGCGGAAAGGAGGAATTTCCATGACACCGAAAACCGAAACGGTATACACCGTAGACGCTCTTATACAAAAAATTCTCGATGATGAAAAACAATACGATCTCAGCAAAATAATAAAGGCTTATGAATTTGCGGCAAAAGCTCATGTGAATCAGGTGCGTTCCTCCGGCGAGCCGTATATAACTCATCCCGTTGCTGTGGCGTATATTCTGCTTGAACTCGGAATGGACACCGATACTGTCTGCGCGGCGCTTCTTCACGACGTTGTGGAGGATACCGACGCGACACTCGATGATATCAGAAAGCTCTTCGGGCAGGACGTCGCGATGCTTGTTGACGGAGTAACAAAGCTCGGAAAAATTCCTCTTTTCACAAAGGAAGAACAGCAGGCGGAAAACGTAAGAAAAATTCTGCTCGCAATGAGTCAGGATATCAGAGTTATCATAATCAAGCTCTGCGACAGGCTCCACAATATGAGAACGCTCCAGTTCCGTCCCGCTTATAAGCAGAGGAACACCGCTCTCGAAACCATGAATATCTACGCTCCGATAGCTCACAGATTGGGAATAAAAACCATTCAGGACGAAATAGAGGATCTTGCGTTCCGCTATCTCGACCCATACGCTTATACTGAAATTGAAACTCAGATGAAGATAAGAAGCGGCGAACGTCAGGAATTTATCGAATCCATAAAGGGACAGATCGCGGCAAGATTTACGGAAAGCGGATTCTCCTGCGAGCCTGTTCTGATGGGAAGAGTAAAGTCCATTTACGGAATTTACAAAAAAGCGTTCGTTCACGGCAGAAGTATTGACGAAATATACGATATCTACGCGGTCAGAATAATCGTGCATACGGTAAACGAATGCTATAACGCTCTCGGTATCATTCACGATATGTTCAAGCCTATACCGAACCGCTTTAAGGATTACATCGCAACTCCGAAGGCTAATATGTATCAGTCGCTCCATACTACCGTCATAGGAAGAGAGGGCGTTCCGTTCGAGGTTCAGATACGCACCGAGGATATGAACTACACAGCGGAATACGGCATAGCCGCTCACTGGAAATACAAGGAGGGCATAAAGGGCAAGGATAAGCTGGAGGGCAGACTCGCGTGGATAAGACAGATAATCGAAGCGCAGCAGGATACGGACGATGTTGAAGAGATCGTCCGTACAATTAAATCCGATCTTGCTCCCGAGGAATGCTTTGCGTTTACTCCGAAAGGTGACATGATAACTCTTCCCGCGGGCGCTACCGTCATAGATTTCGCATACGCGATACACACGGAAGTCGGAAATAAGATGAAAGGCGCAAAGGTTGACGGAAAGCTCGTTTCTCTCGACCATGCGTTAAATACGGGAGAAATAGTTGAAATAATAACGTCCTCCGATCCGGGTCACGGACCTAACCGGCAGTGGCTGAATATATGCAAGACAAACGAGGCAAAATCAAAGATACGCTCGTGGTTCAAAAAGGAACGCCGCGAGGAAAATATTATAAACGGAAAAGCCGAGATAGAAAAGGAATTTGCCCGTAACGGCATAAATGTGCCCGCGCAGGAGCTTGCGTCCTTCCTGTCCGATGATATGAAGCGCCATAACTGTCAGACGCTCGATGATTTCTATGCGGCTGTCGGCTATGGAGGAGTTATTCTTTCGAGAATAATCACGAGGCTGAAGGACAGCTACAATAAGCTTTATTCCGAAAAAGCACCCGCTCAGATACCCGCTCCCGCCGCTGTCAGACGCGGTTCGGGAATTATCGTTGACGGACAGGATAATCTCATGGTAAAATATTCTCAGTGCTGTCACCCCGTTCCGGGAGACGACATTATAGGATTTATCACAAAGGGACACGGTATATCCGTTCACAGAAAAGACTGCGGCAACTATATAAGCGCCATGGAAAGCGGCGGAGATACCGACAGATGGATAGAGGTCTGCTGGTCGGATTCGGCGGGAAGCGATAAAGATCCGTCATTCAAAGTAACTCTCGATATTCTTGCGTACAGCAATCAGATGATAGTTCCGAATGTTTCCATGGTATTTGCCGAACAGCACATTCCCATGACAAGTCTCAATATCAAGGCGCTCAAAAACGGGAATACCACGCTTTTTGTTGACTGCTCGATAGCGGGAATGAGTCAGCTTACGAATCTTATCGCGAAGATCAAAAAGGTTCCCGATGTAATAAATGTTGAAAGAGTGGGTAAATAAAATGAAGATAATAAGCTTTCCGCCCACAGGCTTCTGCGGGGAGATATGCTATCTTGTCACGGAAAATAAAAGCGCGGCGCTTATCGACGCTCCGGGAAACAATGACAGGATATTCGGTAAATTAAAGGAAGAAGACTGCGAGTTAAAGCTGATACTTTTAACTCACGGACATTTCGACCATATCAGCGGTCTTGCGGAGATAGCCGGGGAAACATCCGCCGATGTATATATCAGCAATGAGGATAAAAAGCTTCTTTATGACGACTATCTTAATCTTGCGGAGGTTTTCGGCGCTCCGTCCGTCAGAAAGTACGAGGGACGGGTAAATACATTTTCCGACGGCGATGAGATCCCGTTTGAGGGGAAAAAATTCAGGGTCATGTCAACTCCCGGACATACGGAAGGATCTGTTTTGTTTGTGATAGAAAACGCGATCTTTTCGGGAGATACTCTTTTCGCGGGAAGTATCGGAAGAACTGATATGCCGGGAGGAAATCCCTCCGAGATGAAAAAGTCACTTCGGAAAATAGCGTCGGCGAATTTCGGAGACTATGAAAATTTCACCGTTTATTCGGGGCATACCGAGCCTTCCGATCTGAACGGGGAACTAAGACACAATCCTTATCTGAAAGGAACTCTTGACTATGACAATCTGCTTTGACGGGTGCGATTATAAATACGAGATCGAATCGGTGACGAAGCTTTTCTTTCCTGTGGAGCATTTCGGATTTCTGTTCGGCAGTCCCGAAATGTATGATATAAAGGATGACAGGATAATTATATCACAGAAAAGAAATAAGCTTTCGGTATCGGTAAAATATAGGGAGTCGGAAAAATGCTCCGCAGTTTCACTTGAAAATGAATCTGACGGAGAAACCGAAGCCGCAAGAGAACTTTTCAAAATACTGTCCGTTCTTACGGGAACAGCGCCGAAATGGGGCTGTCTCACGGGAATAAGACCGGTGAAAAAATACAACGAAAAGCGAAACGGCGGAATGGATGAAAGGGACATAAAAAAGCTCCTCTCGGAAAAATATTTTGTTTCCGACGAAAAAATAAATTTATGTTCCTTTGTTTCCGAAACTCAGAGAGCGCCGCTTGAAAGAGAACGGAAAAATTCGTTTTCATTATATGTTTCCATTCCCTTTTGTCCGACAAGATGCGCTTATTGTTCTTTCGTTTCTCATTCGATAAAGAAATCGGGAGCAAAGCTTATCCCCGTGTATACGGAAAAATTATGTCGGGAGCTTGAACTCACCGCGGAAATCGCCGAAAGACTTGATCTTACCATGCAGACGATCTATATCGGCGGAGGCACTCCGACAGCGATTCCTGCGGAAAATCTCGATAAAATCATGGAAAAAATCGAAAAATGCTTTGACATTTCCGCCGCAGACGAATATACTGTAGAAGCGGGGCGCGCAGATACCATCACGGAGGAAAAATTGTCCGTTATAAAAAACAGGGGCGCAAACAGAATATCCGTGAATCCTCAAAGCATGAACGACAGCGTTTTGAAAGCGTGTCAAAGATCGCATACTGCGGATGACGTGATAAAGGCGTATGAAATCGCAAAAAAAATCGGCTTTGATTCGATAAATATGGACGTAATAGCGGGACTCCCGTCGGATACGCCCGAAAGCTTCAGGAATACGCTCGATACGCTTACAGACCTTGCCCCCGAAAATATAACCGTCCATACCCTCACGGTGAAGAGAAGCGCCGACCTTTATTCCGACAGAGAAAACGTGAAGAAAAACGTTTCTCCGATAAGCGCGGACGAAATGGTTTCCTATGCGGAGAGAATCCTTCCCGAAAACGGATATGCTCCGTATTATCTTTACAGGCAGAAAAATACCGTGGGAAATCTGGAAAATGTCGGCTACTCGAAAAAAGGGCATGAATCTCTGTATAACATTTTCATAATGGACGAAACGCAAACTATTCTGGCGGCGGGAGCATCCGGCTCCACGAAGCTTGTGAATAACGAAACAGGACTTATCAGGCGAGTTATTAATTACAAATACCCTTATGAATACATCTCCGATTTCGATAAGATGATAGGGAAAAAGGAGAGGGAAATCTTCGGCGTATAAAGTTTCCCGAAATCGGGAAAACTTTTACATAAAGTCAGCGGCATTAGAAATTTGACTTGAAGTCAGGCAAAAATTTGCATATATGATTTTCGCGCAGGCTGAAAGTACAAATTTCAATGTCGTTGACTATAACAGACCTCCTCGGAAACAGGGGTCTGATATCTTAAACAACTGGAGGAAATTATTATGGGTTACAGTTTTGACGATTTCATCTACGACGCGAAAAAATGCGTTGACAAGGCAGGCGAAAAAGCAGGCGAGGCAATAAATTACTCGAAGCTTTCGCTCGAAAAAGCCGAAATTAAAGGAAGACTCAGAGAAAGATACGCCGAACTCGGAAAATTCTGCTACAAAATGCATGAGACGGGTACGGACTATTCGGGCAATATGAAGGGCACGATAAGAGAAATAAATAATCTTGAAGACAGACTGAAGGAAACCGATGACGCTCTTAAAATACCGAAGACCTGTTCTCTGTGCGGAGCGAAGAATCCGTCCGACAGTATGTTCTGTTCAAAGTGCGGAGAAAAACTTTCAAGATAATGTAAGGATAACGGAATGAAAAAAATCGGCATAAGCTACAATTCGCCCGTTATTCTCACGTTTACGATGATTTCCCTTGCGGCGCTTATCGCAAGCTATATAACGGGCGGGGTTTCAAACGAACTCTTATTCTGCGTGTACAGAGCGCCTCTTACGAATCCGCTTTTTTATCTGAGGCTTTTTACTCATGTGATAGGTCATGCGAATATGGAGCATTTCATCGGAAATTTCACGCTTATTCTTCTTTTGGGACCTATCCTGGAGGAAAAATACGGCAGCAGGAATCTTCTCGTTTTAATGCTGATAACGGCGTTTATAACGGGAATAATAAACGTTATTTTCTTTACGACGGGGCTTTTGGGAGCGAGCGGAATTGTTTTCATGTTCATAATTCTTGCAAGCTTTACCAACAACGGAGACGGAAAGATACCGCTGACTTTTATTCTCGTAGCGATAATCTACATAGGCGGGGAAGTCTTAAACGCGCTTTTCGCAGAGGATCAGATATCGCAGATGGCTCATATTATCGGAGGAATTTGCGGCGCGGGCGCGGGGCATTTTCTCGGCAAGGATCCGAAAACGGATATAATCTCAAGATAAAAACATTAACCCCGAAAACCTAAAAACTTATGTTTTAGGTTTTCGGGGTTGCTTTTTTTCTTTACCGATTCCTAAACAGAATATCGTTTTTCCTCAAAAGAGGAAATCTTTGAAGCGCACCCGTATCTGTCATCTTCACGGCTGTTATCCTGCTGTTTCCGTAGGTTTTACAGTAGCAGATCTTTTCATCCGTATCAAAGCAGACGGATATGTCGGTGAACTCATATTCGTTTTTTTCGCTCCGGACAGCTCCTTTCGGCATACCTACCGATGAAAGAATGTCAAAAAACGCACTCAGAGCGTCTTCGCCGAAATCGGAATTCAGCTTTACAAACGAAGCCTTTACAAATCTCGAACGTGAGGAATAGTCTCCGGGAAGACCGTATGCGCCTATTCCGAGACTGTCTGTTGTGAGCTTTATTTTATCCGAAAATCTGTTTTCGGGGAATTTTGCCGTCAGATTCATAAAGGGAGCAAGTCCGCGAAGCTGACAGTCAAACGGCGGATTATTCGTCAATACTCCGACGGGATTTTCATATAACCGAAGTCCTTCTCTTGTCTGCTCGACAGTCACGGATTTTTTCCCGTCTGAAAAAAGCCAATGAAGCGAAGCACATTCAAGCGTCGGAGAAAATCTGTCGTCCGTGATATTCATGTCGTTTAAAATATCGAGAGCCTCGGACATATCGGCGCATTTTCCCAGAATATACGAAATGATCTCGTAATGCGCAAGATTTATTTTTCCTTTTTCCGCGCTCTTGTAAAATGCGTTTCCGACAAAATTCAGACCCGCCGCCGAAAGTCCCTTCTCGTTGAACGCGTCGAAGAATAAGGGAACATTATCCTGCACGCAGGCAGTTCCCATTACGGTGTAAAGACTTCCAAAGCTTTTTTCATGCTGCGGCGTTATGGGAAATCCACGCGGCATTATGACGGTTTCCCCGCCGTAGTCGCAGCAAACATCGAGATTTCTTCCGAAAAGATTATTACAGCTTATTGCAGTACACATTTTTCCTCCAATCAGGTTTTTTCCGCGGCAAGAATATTTTCTCCCGCTTTTATTTTTCCGCTTGCAAGTAATTTTGCCTTGATGTTTTCTCCGCAGATGATTATGGGAGTGATGGGATTGAAGCCCTCGCTGACAATACCGTTAAGGTCGAAGGTAATGAGCTTTTCTCCTTTTTTGATCTTCTTTCCGTTTGAAACGTGAGCATTGAAGAATTTTCCTCCGAGCTTTACCGTATCTATTCCTATATGAAGAAGAATTTCCGTTCCCTCGTCAGAGAGGATCGTTATCGCGTGCTTTGTGTCAAAAACGTTTGAAACGGTCCCGTTTACGGGAGAGTAAAGCTTTCCGTCGGACGGTTCTATGGCGGCTCCCGTGCCTAAAATTCCCGCGCTGAACGCTTCATCGGGAACATTTTCGAGAGGAACGATAACGCCGTTCATCGGAGAGCTTATGGTTATTTCCTCCGCATTTTCGGGAAGAGCGGAGATATAATCCTCAAGCTTTGATTTTATCACGCTGACCTGCGGACCGTAAACCGCCTGTACACCGTTTCCGTTTTTAATGACACCGCCCGCGCCGCTTTCTTTTAAGAGCTTATCGTTTACCTTTTCGGGATTATAAACGGTTACTCTGAGTCTTGTGGCGCAGCTGTCAAGGTCGGAAATATTCTCTCTTCCGCCGAGTCCCATAAGAATTGCCGCGCTTCTTTCATCGCCCGCGCCGTTTTGCGTTCCCTTTGCCTTTTCCAGATCCTTTCTCGTGTAGAGCTTGGTTTCCTCCGAAGATTCCTCGCGTCCGGGGGTTTTGAGATTCAGCCCGGTTATGAGAAAATAGAAAACAAAATAATAAACTGCCGCGTAAATAAGTCCGACGATTATGATGTTTACCCAGTTTGTCTTGTCATTTCCCTGTAAAATTCCGAAGAGGAAAAGGTCGATTATTCCTCCCGAAAATGTCATTCCCACTCCGACGTTCAGAATGTGCATGAGCATATAGGAAAGTCCCGCGAGGATACAGTGGATACCGTACATAAGAGGAGCCGCGAAAAGGAAAGTAAATTCAAGCGGTTCTGTAATTCCCGTTATCATGGAAGTGAGCGCGGCTGAAAGAAGAAGTCCCCCGACTTGCTTTTTCTTTTCGGGTCTTGCCGTTTTGTACATGGCAAAAGCAGCCGCGGGCAGACCGAATATCATGAACGGGAATTTTCCCGACATAAAGCGCGTCGCCGATACCGAGAAAGCGTTTGTTCCTTTTGACGCAAGCTCCGCAAAAAAGATATTCTGCGCACCCGCTACAACGTTTCCGTCAATAACGGCTGTTCCGCCGACCGAGGTCTGCCAGAACGGAATATAGAATACATGATGAAGTCCGAACGGAATAAGCGCTCTTTCGATGATTCCGTATATCCACGTTCCCGCGTAGCCCGAACGGAGAACCAGTCCGCCGAGTGCGGATATTCCCGACTGGACAACGGGCCATACGAAAAACATCAGAACTCCGACAAGAGCGTACACAAGAGCGCTTATTATCGGGACGAATCTTGTTCCGCCGAAAAAGGAAAGAATCTGCGGAAGCTCAATCTTATAGTATCTGTTGTGAAGCGCCGCGACTCCGAGTCCCACGATTATTCCCCCGAAAACACCCATCTGGAGAGTTGTTATTCCGAGTACCGAAGCCGTGGAGTTTTCAGCCATAGCCGATACCCCGCCGTTTGAATGAATAAGCGCGCCTATTGCCGCGTTCATTATAAGATAGCTTAAAGCGCCCGACAGAGCGGCGGCTTCTTTTTCCGCTTTCGCCATTCCGACAGCAACGCCCATTGCGAACAAAAGCGCAAGGTTATCAAAAACAATACTGCCCGTTTTGCTCATGATATCGAGAACAGTGTAAAATACGCCGCCCTCACGGATCACATTCCCAAGACCGTATGTCTCAATAGTTGTGGGATTTGTGAAGCTGCTTCCTATCCCAAGGAGAAGTCCCGCAACGGGAAGGATCGCGATAGGCAGCATAAAGCTTCTTCCCACTCTTTGCAGAACACCGAAAATTTTATCTTTCAAAAAAATCACCCTTTCATATTTTGGATTCCTCCGCAAATATTATAGGTGATTTTTTCTAAAAGATACATTGAAATTTTTATTTTATTAAATTTTCTCCAAAGAGGATCAAAATTCCGTTTCGATAAGTTTATCCGATTTATCCGTAGAATATTTCCAGTATGATATCTTATCGGAATTTACAAAATATTTAATGGGAGATGGGATACGCACGCTTTCAAAGACGTCTACGATAATAAGCTTGACCTTCATCTTTTCGGGGATAAGCGCCTTTATGTAAACGCTTGCCTGCATTCCCTCGTAAATACCCGGTTTGGGTTCGGCGAGTCCCGCGAGATTCGGCGCAAGCTCCACGAAAATGCCGTAATCCTCAACGGAGCGCACTATTCCCGATACAGTTTCTCCCGCCGAAAAAAGCGCGGCGTTTTCCTCCCATGTTCCGAGAAGCTCCTTATGGGACAGGAGTATCTTGCCGTTTTGTCTGCCCTTGACTATGACCTTTATATCCTCTCCGTTATAGAATCTGTCGGACGGGTGAGAAATTCTCGAAACGGAGATCGCGTCCACGGGGATAAGCGACGGTATCCCGCAGCCGATATCGACGAATGCCCCGAAGCCCTCAAGGTGAGTGACGCGGGCGGGAATGATATCTCCCGCGCAAAGCTTGCCGATATATTCCGAGAGACATTCCTCCTCGGCGGCGCGTCTTGAAAGGTAAGCTATCTTTTCGCCGTTTTCGGATGTTTTGATATACATTACCTTAAAGCAGACGGGTTTATTCACCTTAGTGATAAGCGCGATATCGCGGGTAGTGCCGTCGGATATTCCCACAGCGCCCTCTTCACGAGGTATTATTCCTTTCATTGCGGGCATATCTATAATAAGATCGTGAGCCTCGGTGCAGACGGCGGCGCGGGCTTCAAGGATCTTTCCGCCTGCCGCCGCCTCCGCAAGGGCAGAGGCGGAGCTTATCATATATTTATTTTCGGGCGTGCAGTAATTAAGACCCTCCGGGAGGTATTTATTCATTTTTCTTACCGTTCCTTTCCGATTTCTTTTAAAATAATTTTATTAAATGATATGCGGAGAGGGCATTTTTTATTCATTCCCGAAGAGTGTGAGGAGATCATTCCTCGGTAATATTATGTCCGCCTCTGTTTATAAGGATACCCGCAACATCGCGTGCCTTATCCTTTGTACAGATAACGCTTGCGGTATAATTTCCTCTTTTTTCGTTATCCGAGCGGTTTTCGGAGTAATCTCTTCCAACGGCGTATATAGGGTTTCCGCCGCCGAGTCCGTAAGCGGTATTATTCTGAAAGATATAACCGCTTATAAAGGAATTTCTTTCGGTTCGGATAAAATCCGACGGTCTGCCGCTTATTGAGACGTCCTTTATTTCGGGGAAATTATTTTTTACCGCTCCTGCGGCGTAAGCCGCCTCATCGGGGGTATAGAAATCTGCCGTTATTTTCATTTTAATTATTTCCTTTCTATTTTTTTGTGGGGATAAGAGTATTATCCGACTTTTGAAAAAGATTATTCCGATTTACGGATAACTTCAAATTATTTCTTATTCATTGGTTTCCGCGTCAGCTTCAGGCAAATAATAACTTGCTTGAAGCCGGTAAAAAACGGCGGAAAAAACACTGCGGATTTTTGTATTTGTTTACATTTTTTTCGGAATACTATTGCAATTTTATTATGATTGTGATATAATAGTATATAGTCGTAAAGTGAAACGGAGGAAAACCTATGAGAAAAAACAGACTTGCAGCGGCGGGAATCGCTGCTTTTATACTTGCTGTGCCGCTTTCGGGATGCGGTGAAAAATCCCCCGAAAGCTGCCTTAACCCCAAAAGTCCCGTTACCGTTACGGTATGGCATTACTACAACGGCGTTCAGCAGACTATGTTCAATGAAATGGTATCCGAATTCAACGAAACTGTCGGCATTGAAAAGGGAATTATAGTTGAGGCGTTCAGCAAATCATCAATAGACGAGCTCTCCGACGCGGTCCTGAATTCCGTCAGAGGAGACGCGGGAGCGGAAACCCCTCCCGATATTTTCGCGACTTACTCCGAAACGGCTTATACCGTAGATAAACTCGGCAAACTCGCCGATCTCAAACAGTACCTCACCGAAGAAGAAATCAGCGCCTATGTTGACGAATATATGAACGAGGGCGATATTTCGGGCGACAATACCCTTAAAATTTTCCCGACGGCTAAAAGCACCGAGATCATGATGATCAATAAAACCGACTGGGAAAAATTCGCTTCCTCCGAGGAAGTGACCCTCGATGACCTCAAAACTATAGAGGGCGTTGTCAGCACAGCGGAAAAATACTATAACTACACCGACGCGCTTACTCCCGATATCAAGGACGACGGAAAGGCTTTCTTCGGAAGAGACAGTGTCGCTAATTATATGTATATAGGCGGAAAAATGCTCGGAACCGAATACGTAGACGTTGCCGAAGACGGCAGCGGAACGGTAAACGCCGATAAGACCGCCGTAAAAAAGCTGTGGGATAATTACTATGTTCCGTATGTAAAAGGCTATTTCACCGCCGAAAGCCGCTACAGAAGCGATGATATGAAAACCAACGCGATAATTGCCATGATCTGCTCTACGACGGGCGCACCTTATTTCCCGTCGGAGGTTACTCTTTCGGACGATTCCACCTACCCTATCGAGAGCGTTATTATCCCCTGCCCTTATTTTGACGGCACCGAGCCGTATCTCGTACAGCAGGGCGCGGGAATGTCCGTAATCAAATCGGACGAAGCAAACGAATACGCAAGTATCGTATTCCTCAAGTGGTTTACCGAGGAAGAGAGAAATATCCGCTTCTCTATGGGTTCGGGATACCTTCCCGTGATGAAAAGCGCAAACAGCTATGATAAAATAGCGCAGATAAACGATACTCTCGATTCTCCCGTTGACGATATCATGCTCAGGACATTTGAAACCGCTATCGGCGATATAAACTCCAGACCGCTTTACATAAGCGCTCCATTCGATAAATCGGCCGAAACGAGAAATTATATCGGCAATACGATGGCTGATACGGCATCGGCGGCTTTTGCACAGGTAAAGAAACGTACGGATGCGGGCGAGGACAGAAGCGCCGTAATAGCGGAACTCACAAGCGACGCCGCATTCGACGCATGGTACGATAGCTTTATTTCGGGTCTTTCCGAAACGGTAAGCGGCGGCGCAGAGTAATATGACAGCAGAAAATAAAGCCGCGCGCGGTTCAAACAGGCACGAAAAGGTATACAGTCTCGCGAGAAGATTGTTTACGGTTATGGTCGGCGTGTCCGTGCTTCAGCTGCTTGCTTTTGTCGCGGTGTTCTTCTTCGGCGGCGAATTTGACTACATCAAGGAATATGCCGTAAATTCCTTTATTGAAAAAAATGCCAACCGTAAAGGCTACGTGGAAAGTCTTCTTGTCGGCAAAATGGACGGAGTTTACGAATCGGCGGAGCTTGCTAACAGTATTACAAAAAATATTTTCAATGAAACCGGCCTGGGTCCCGCTGATATAAAAAACGATAAGGAATTAAATAATCGCATCCTCTCGGAAACAGCGCCGGTTCTTATCACGCTTATTCGTCAGAGTCAGGTAAACGACGCGTTTATCATCCTTGATTCGGGAGATCTCTACAGCACCGAAAACGTAGATAAACGAAGCGGAGTTTATATCAGAGATATCGATCCCACAACGAATGATAATTCCGAAAACGAGGATCTTCTTATGGAAATGGGCAGATCCGATATCGCTAAGGAGCTTGGGATCGTCCTTGATTTTGAATGGGCTTCGGCTCTCGATGTAACGGATAATACATCGGGACAGTATGATTTCTTCTTTAAGACGATAAACGGCACGGAAAACTTGCAGAAAAAAGAGCTTTACGCTCTCGGCTGCTGGACGGGATTTTCACGCATTTCCCGTTCGGCGGAAAAAAGTTTAAAATATACGCTTCCCCTTATATACGACGGCACGGTTTACGGCGTTATCGGTATCGGGATTACCGAAAAGCTTATAACGGACGTTCTTCCGTCGGCGGATAATTTCACCAGCGAAAATTCCTGCTACATCCTTGCCGCCGATTTTGAAAACAACGGAAAATATGAAATACTCATGCACTGCGGAGCTATGTTTAACCGCCTTGTGGACGATGATACCGTTATAAGCCGCGAATATAGAGTTGAGGGAGAAATCTACGACTTCAATAAAAATAACAGCATAGAATCTCTCGGAAATATACAGGATATGACCATTTACAACTCCGCTTCCCCATACCGAAATCAGAAGTGGGCGTTAGTCTCGATCGGCAGCAAAGATGGAATAATGTCGATCTATTATGTATTTCTGCGTATGTTCGCGATCTCGGCGGCAGTTTCGATTATTATCAGCTTAGTCGGCGGAATGATGATAAACCGCCGCACAGCCCGTCCCGTAACAAAAATGATCGACAGCATTGACAAACAGCTCGATTCGGGCAGGGAAAACAGTCTCAGATTTGAATCCTCGCATATCGTCGAGATAGATGCTCTCGGAAGCTCAATAATAAAACTCCAGGAAACCGTAAAGGAAAATTCCTCCCGCGTTTCGAGAATAATCAGTATGTCTGATATGGGTCTCGGAGTGTTCATGTACAGCGATGAGGACAAAACCGTTTTTATCAGCGAAAGTCTTATAAGTCTTCTTGAATTTACGGAGCTTCACAGCGGCGAGGACGCGGTCATCTCATTTGAGAAATTCAACAGGCTTCTTTCGGAGATCGACGTCGGAAACAGAGTCTGCTCCGACCCCATCTTCTCGGGAGAAAGGAAAAAAAGCGGCCGTAACGAAAAAACCGATATCGAGCTTATGAAAAAAGGTCCGGACGGAAATGAAAAATGGCTGAAATTCAGCCTCTCGCGCGATAAATCTTATGTTCTGGGTCTTGTTCAGGATATAACGGCTGTCATTCTTGAAAAGCGGAAGATCGAATACGAGCGCGACTTCGATATCACAACGGGACTTCTCAACAGGCGCGCTTATATGCGCAGGACCGGAAAGCTTTTCGAGAAAGCAGACAGTCTGAAAATCGCGGCTGTCATTATGATAGACCTTGATAACCTCAAATACGTAAACGATACCTACGGACACGATTTTGGAGACGACTATATCCGCGCGGCGGCGAATGTTTTCCGCAAATTCATGGATTACGGCGGCATTGTTTCACGTATTTCGGGCGACGAGTTCAATATCTTCCTCTACGGCTTTGAGAGTAAGGAGGAAATACGCGCCATTATAAAAAATGTCAGCGCGGCTCTCGCAAGGAGCAGCTGTATGCTCGCCGACGGAAGCAGTTTCAGGGTAAGAGCCAGCGGAGGCGTGGCCTGGTATCCTTTCGACAGCGATATTCTCGACACACTTATCAAATTCGCCGATTTCGCAATGTATACAATAAAACATTCCACAAAAGGAAACTTTGCGGAATTTGACCGCTCTGCCTATGATAAGGACAGTATCCTTATGACGGGCGTTGAGGAAATGAACCGCATCATCGATGAGGAAAGAATTAAGTTTGCGTTCCAGACCATCGTCAGCGCCAAAACAGGCGAGATCTACGGCTATGAAACGCTTATGCGCCCACAGTCGGAAATTCTGAAAACTCCTCTCGACCTTATCAAGCTTGCAAAATCAGGCTCGAAGCTCTATGAGATAGAACGTCTCACATGGTTAAACGGCTTGAAGGCATTCAGGGAAAGACTTGAATCGGGAATGTTCCCGAAAGACAGCAAGGTGTTCATAAATTCCCTTTCAAACTGCCTTATAAACGACACCGATCTTTCTCTTATTGAAAAAGAATATGAGCCTATTCTTAAAAATATCATGCTCGAGGTGCTTGAGGGCGAAAAGGAAAACGAACAGTATATGGCGAAAAAACAGGAGCTTGTAAAAAGCTGGGGCGCGATGATAGGACTCGACGATTTCGGAAGCGGCTACAACAGCGAGCTTTCGTTCATAAAGCTCTCTCCCGACCTCATAAAGATCGACCGTTCGATCATATGCGGCTGCAACGATGATAACGGAAAGGTCAGCATTATATCCAGCCTTATCAGAATGGCTAAAAGCAAGAACAGTCTCGTTCTCGCCGAGGGCGTTGAAACGGCAGACGAGCTTCGTACAGTCATAGAATGCGGAGTCGATCTTATTCAGGGCTTCTACATAAGTTACCCGCAGTTTGATCCTGTTCCCGTGAATCCCTCTGTAAAGGAAGAAATCGAAAATATAAACAAGCTTATCGCAAACAAATAGAAAAAATCCCCGAAGTTATATTCTTCGGGGATTTTTTCGCTTCAGCGTCAATAAAACGATCCGTCGAACGGAGTAAAGAGAAAATCAAAGCTTCCCGCATCGGTTTTAAGGCAAGTCTCAAGTATCTGCGCGTACAATTTTAATTTCCTGTACATACTTTCGTTATCCGAGGGGAAAATAGTGTTATCAAGAAGAAAAGTCAGCATGGCGATTATCATCTGGGCGCTTTCGGCGGGGGTTTCGGTGTGTATCGAGCCATCGCGGACACCTTCTTTAAGCAGTCCCTCCAAAATTGGCGAAATAGTTTTTATCGCCGTCACCATCATTTTCTGATGGATCGCGAGATCATCCCGCATATGGAGCGATAAAAGAATATTTCTGCTGCTGTCGCGGAATTCCTTTTTCAGCGTTGACCGAAAAAGAATTTTAATTTTTTCAAGAGCGGTAGCTCCCGTGTCGGTCGTTTCAAAAAAATCTCTTATTCCACGGGAATATGTCCTTGCTATTACCGCATCGGTTATTTCTTCTTTGCTTTTATAGTAGTAATAGATGCTGCCCTTGCCTATGCCGGCGTTTTTTGCTATCATATCGACTGTTATTCCCGACGGATCGTCGGTGCGGCACATAAGCTCTTCAGCTGAGTTCAGAATGATATCGGATTTGCTTTCACTCATCGGGATTCCTCACTTTCTCGGAATCTGTCTTCACAGGAAGTGTGCGCGGTTCTTATAAATACAGATTCTTATGTTTATCATTATATCATAAAAAATTTATTAATTCAATAGAAAATTTATTTAAAAAGTATGTTGACCGCCGGTCGAAACGGTGGTATAATTATATCAAATAGTTCGACCGATGGTCGAAAAATGAAAGGATCGTATAAAAATGAGCAAAGCTTTACTCACAACGGCGGTTTTAGGCACTGCGGCGCTCGGTGCTGGATGTATGGCAGGAGCGCTTACGCTTTTTAACAGGACTATTCCCCGTCAGGACGGCGTTAAAGTCGATATTAACGAAATGGCGGATATGGACAAATGGGAGGAATATAAAAAGTTTATGATCCCTAACCATGAATGGATAGATTCAATGCCTCTCGAACACGTGACAATAAAGGCGCGCGACAATATAACGCTTCATGCTGATATCCTCTTCGCGGAAAACAAAAGCGATAAGCTTATTATTATGAATCACGGCTACACAAGCAAGGGGATCGACAACTGCGCCTCTCCCGCAAGATTCTTTCACAATATCGGCTATGACTGCCTTATCGTCGATCACAGAGCGCACGGTAAAAGCGGAGGAAAATATATAGGCTTCGGAATACTCGACAGATTTGACTGCAAAAAATGGATAGAATATATCGACGGAAGATTTGATAAGAGCAAACAAATAGTTCTCTACGGGATCTCCATGGGAGCTACGACCTGTCTTATGACAGCGGGCTTTCCCGATTTATCCGATTCGGTAAAGGCTGTTATATCCGATTGTGCGTTTACGTCTCCCTACGATGTTTTCGCCCATGTATTAAAGAAGGATTATCATCTGCCCCCGTTTCCGATAATGAATATCAACGATAAAATGTGCAGAGCAAAGGCAGGCTATGGGTTTAAGGATTATTCCACTCTCGACGCGGTAAAGAAAACACATATCCCGATACTTTTTATTCACGGCAAAGAAGATAAATTCGTTCCTGTCTATATGACAGAGGAAAATTATGCGGCGTGCAATTCGCCGAAAGAAATTTATCTTGCCGATAACGCGGGACATGGAGCTTCATACTTTGAAGACCCCGAAGCTTGTCAGAAAAAAATGAAAGACTTTCTCGGAAAATATATAAAGTGAATTCGGAGGAAAATCAATGAAAGAAATAAACATCAACGGAGCGGTAATGAAATGCTACCCTCTTTGCGCGGCTCAGATGCTTCACTTTTCCACGATCCGTTATGCTCCCGCACAGCTTCTTTGCATAGGCACGGGACTTTACGTAAAACAGGATGTTGACTTTAATCTTCTGAAAAAGGCCGTTTACAAGTCTTATAAAAAATTTGATTCCATGCGCCTTCGCTTTCACAGGGACGAGGACGGACAGGTTTATCAGTACATCGTTCCGAGCGAGGACAGAGATATAGAATTCAGAGATTTTTCCGCGTGGAGCGAGGACGATGTGACCGAAGAAATGAAGCGCTGGACTGCTGTTGCGTTTGAGAGATTCGACTCGCCCATGAATAAGATCGTTATGGTCAGAATGCCCGGAGGATTCTGCGGGACTTATATGAAGGTCGATCATATGACAATGGATTCAAGCGCTATTGTCGGATTCTCACGCTGTGTGCTTGAGACTTACTCGATCATGAGATACGGCATAGATATCAAGGAAGCTCCCGTAAAGCCGTATATCCCCCAGCTTGAAAAGGATCTTGCTTATGAAGCGGATTCCCCCGCGCTCAAAAGGGACGAGCAGTTCTGGCAGGACGAAATGATGAAGCCCGAACCTATGTACACCGATTTTTCGGGACAGGGAAAACTGCTCACCGAAAGACGCGAGAACAAGAACCCTAAGCAGCGTTATCTGACACGCCGTTCGTCAAGTCCCGCGGCTTCCATTTCCGTTTATGAACTGGAAAAGGACGCTTCGATGCGCCTTATGAAATTCTGCGAGCTTTATAATGTATCTATGGCAAGTCTGCTGCTTATGGGAATGAGAACCGTTCTCTCCAAATTCAATGACGATGAAAAGGATGTTTCGGTAAGAACGGCTGTCGCGAGAAGAGGAACTCTTTCCGAAAAATATTCGGGAGGAACAAGAGTGCATTTCTACTCCGTGAGAACACACATGGAGCCTGAAATTACTTTCCTTGAGGGTATCCGCATGATCCAGACGGAACAGGCAAGAATATTCCGCCACGCAAACTATGATCCTTTCAAGAATCTCATGGCGCGTTCACAGCACTGGTCGGGAAATCCCGGAGCATCTTACGAGAGCATTACTCTCACCTATCAGCCGCTTACAATAACAAAGGATACTCCGGAAATGCCGAAGGATATTCCCTATAAGAGCGTTTGGTATACAAACGGAGTCGCCGCACAGCCGCTTTATCTTACGGTAATGCACCGCCCCGAGGATAACGGAATGAATTTCTATTTCGAGTATCAGAAGGAGTGCGTCACCGAAAAGGAAATGGAATATTTCTATTATTATCTCTGCCGCGTTCTTTTCAGGGGAATAGAAAATGAGGAAAGAACAATAGGCGAAATAATGGAAATGATATAATTTATGGGAGGATATAACCATGTTTGATGAACTGAAAGACCTTATTTTAAACTATGTGGAAGCCGAACCCGATTCAATTACGGAGAATTCCCGCTTTATTGAGGATCTCGGCTTTAACTCATACGATTTCATGAGCCTTTTGGGAGATGTTGAGACTATGTATGATATCACGGTCGATGAGAATGATATTGCAGATGTTCATACGGTCGGAGAAGCTATAAAATATATAGAAAAATGTAAGGAATGATAATATGGATAAAACGAAAATAAAAAATCTCGCAGGTCTATTAAAAGCTTCCGCCGCGGAATACGGCGGGAAAACCTTCATCAAGGAGCTTAAAGGAAAAAACGTCGCCGAGGTTTCCTTTGAAGATTTTTACGGAAGAGTAAAAAAATTATGCGGATATCTTTCGGGGAAATATGATAGTACCGTTCACGCGGCAGTCATAGGCGCTTCAAGCAGCGAGTGGCTTACCGCCTGGTTCGGAGTTGTCTGCATGGGAGGAGCGGCTGTTCCTCTCGATGCGAATCTCCCCTGCGAAGAAATCGCGGATCTTCTGAACAGATCGGATTCAAGCGTTTTCTTTTACGATAAAAAGTTTGAAAAGATGATCCCAGAAATAAAGGAAAAATGCCCTGAGGTAAAGGAATATATCTCTCTTTACGAAAGACTTCCCGAAATAATTTCGGAAAGCGAACCCGCGGAACCGAAAGATACCTCTCCCGATACTCTGGCGGCTATTTCCTACACTTCGGGAACAACGGGAAAAAGCAAGGGTGTAATGCTTCTTCACAGGAATTTCATCGACAACACCATGTGTCAGGACAACGAGTCAACGACAGAGGATGTTATCATGTCGGTGCTTCCGATACATCATATCTATTGTTTTACCTGCGATATCCTCTGCTCCCTGAGATACGGGGCGGAGCTTTGCCTGAATGATTCCATGCTTCACATAGGTCAGAATCTGAAGCTGTTTAAGCCCACGATAATTCTTTTGGTTCCGATGATCGCGGAGACTATCTGCAAGCAGATAAAATCGGCGGCTGCCGCAAATCCCGCTCTTACCGAAAAACAAATAGCCGCCGGAGTTTTCGGCGGCAGACTTGAGACTGTATACAGCGGAGGAGCGTATCTTCGTCCCGAACTTCAAAAAGCGTACATAGATATGGGCTATCATATGGCTCAGGGCTACGGTATGACTGAATGTTCACCGAGGATCTCAACTGCGGACAAATACGATACGGAATGTGCGGGCGACGTTGGAATAATCGTAAACGGAGCGCAGGTTAAAACCGAGGACGGCGAACTGATGGTAAAGAGTCAGTCGGTAATGGCAGGATATTACAAGGATGAGGAAGAAACAAGAAAAGCTCTTACTCCCGACGGCTGGCTCAGAACGGGGGATCTCGGATACGTTGACGAAAAAAACAGGATATTCATTACGGGCAGAAAAAAGAATCTTATAATACTCTCAAATGGCGAGAATGTTTCTCCGGAGGAGCTTGAAAACAAATACGCGGGAGCGGAATTCATCGCCGAAATTCTTGTTTACAGCGAGGACGGAGTTATTACCGCGGAAATTTTCCCGAACGCCGAATATCTGAAAACTCACGGTACAGAGGACGTTGAAAGCGAATTCAGGACACTCACCGAAAAGATAAACAAGAGCGTTATTTCTTCAAAAAGCATACACAGGCTTCGCATAAGAGACGTTGAATTTGAAAAAACATCGTCTAAAAAGCTAAAGCGCAGCGGTCAGACTAAGGGAAGAATATTAAAATAATTACAGGGGGAAATTAACATGACTTATTGGGAAACTTTTGAAAAAATCAGAGAGCTTGTAAACATGGGAGATTTCAGCTTCAATAACAAGCACTGCGCTGTCGAGGTGGATATCATCGGCGAAGGCGAGGGAGCATTTTATATCGAGCTGAAAACGGACGGAACGGTCGCTGTTGAGCCTTATGACTATAAAGACAATGATTGCCGCCTTGTCGTAACGGGTTCCGATTTCATCGGCATTTCTGACGGTTCGATCGATTCCGTAAAGCTTTTCACCATCGGCAGACTTAAAATTTACGGTGATATCGATAAGGCACTTGAATTTTCAAACATCTGCAGCAGAGCAAGAAAAGAAGCGTCCGATAAGATGACGCGGAAAAAGAAAACCTGACCTTATCGTTTTTTCTCCGAAAATTTATTTCGCTGATTTTTTATTTTTATTGTTGAAACTCGCGGAAAACCATGATATAATATATATAAGGCGGATAAACAACGGGCGGTTTTTCGCCGTAAAAATCTATACGTATTGTATCCCCATACGGGGAATAATAACGAAAGGAATTTAATTATGGAAAAAACATTAAAAACAAGAAACCTCGTAATAATGGGGCTTATGACCGCTGTTCTCTTTTTGATGGCATATACCCCCCTCGGATATTTAAAAGCAGGTCCGCTCGATATCACGTTCAATACTATTCCCGTTGCGCTCTCGGCAGTGGCTCTGGGTCCTCTCGGCGGAGCGATCGCGGGAGGAGTTTTCGGACTTACAAGCTTTTTGCAGTGCTTCGGAAGAAGTACTCTCGGAACCGCGCTCTTCGGAATAAATCCCGCTCTCACTCTTATTCAGTGTATCGTTCCGAGGATACTTGAAGGACTTTGCGCGGGATTTATCTGCAATTTTTTGCGGAAAAAAGGCGCAAACGCTTTTATTTCTTCGGCAATTACGGGATTTTCCGCCGCTTTTTTAAATACACTCTTCTATATGTCAAGCCTTGTTATCCTTTTCGGCAACACGGAGCTTATCAGAGGCTACCGTGAAAAGGTCGCTCCCGGAAAGAACGTATTTATATTTGTCTGCCTCTTTATCGGCATAAACGCCGTCGTAGAATGGATATCCACGACTGCTCTGACAGGCGCCGTAGGAGCCGCTCTCTCAAAGGCGGGACTAATTAAAAGAAAAGAACTCGCGTAAAACATAATAGAAATATCCGCGCAAAGGCTGCCCGACTTTGCGCGGATATTTCTATATATCGTTTCTGATAATATCGTCGAGAGTTTCTCGTTTTACAATAACTCTGCTTTTGCCGTCCTTTACCATTACAACGGCGGGCTTCGGATTTCTGTTGTAGTTCGAGGACATGGAATAGTTATATGCCCCCGTCGCGAGAACAGCGATAATATCGCCTTCTTCGACATTCTGAAGCTTCATTCCCTCGCCGATAAGATCTCCGCTCTCGCAGCATTTTCCCGCGAGAGTGATTTTTTCCGTTTTTTCTTCACCCGCCCTGTTTGCGGCGACAGCCTCATACTCGGAGGAATAAAGTATATATCTCGGATTATCGCACATTCCGCCGTCAACCGATATGTAGGTGCGTATATTCGGGATATGCTTTATGCCGCCCACGGTGTAAAGTGTTATGCCTGCGGGACCTGTCATTGATCTTCCCGGCTCCAGATAGATGAACGGAACCTGTATATTTTCTTTTTCGGCGGTTTCCTTTACCTTTTCCGAAACAGCCTCCATATATTTTTCATAAGGGACGGGATCGTCCGTTTCGGTGTATTTTATTCCGAAGCCTCCGCCGAGATTCAGCTCTGTGATCTCGTGATGAAGCTCTCTTTTGATTTTTCCCATGAATTTTATCATAGTTTCCGCCGCGCAGACAAACGGCTGTACGTCGAGTATCTGAGAACCGATATGACAGTGAAGTCCGCAGAGATTTATATTTGAAAGCGTGAGTGCTTCCTTTACCGCCTCAAACGCT
Source organism: uncultured Ruminococcus sp. (assembly GCA_964501705.1). GTDB lineage: Bacteria > Bacillota > Clostridia > Oscillospirales > Ruminococcaceae > RGIG4694. The sequence continues at coordinate 40,052 of CAZCUQ010000003.1, forward strand.
TCTCCCGTCTCAAGAGCAAAGCCGAACTTGCTGTCTATCTGCCCCGTCTTTACGAAGTTATGCGTATGAGCGTCTATTCCGGGTTTTATGCGAAGCATTATATCGGCGGACTTGTTCATTTCCGATGAAAGCTTTGAAAGCCTGTGAAGCTCGAAAATGTTGTCAACGGCAATTCTTCCCACTCCCGATGAAAGGGCAAGCTTCAGTTCTTCATCGGTCTTGTTATTTCCGTGAAAAACGACCTTTTCCATCGGAAAACCCGCTTTCAGAGCAGTATAAAGCTCCCCTCCCGAAACTACGTCCACGCCCATATTTTCATCTTTCATAATGCGGTAAATCTCCATGCAGGAAAAAGCCTTGCTCGCGTAGCAGACAAGTCCTTTTCCGCCGTAGAATCTGTCCACGGACGATTTGAAGCTTCTTGCGTGTTCTCTGATAAGATCCTCATCCATTAAATAAAGAGGCGTTCCGTATTCCTTTGCAAGCTCTGCGGTATCTGCTTTTCCGAACGTAAGATGTCCCTTTTCATTTACGGATAAATTTTTTGATAGAAACATATTTATCAGTCCTTTTAATTTTTTTCACAGTCATTGAATTCCGAGATTATCCCGATTATTTCTTCCGTACCCTCGCCCGTTACCGCAGAAAACGGAATGTGCTTTATTTCATCGAAGCACGGGATCTCTTCGGAAAATCCCCTGAGTCTTTCTTCCCTCTCTCTTTTTGAAAGCTTGTCCGATTTCGTGAGTACAATAACAAAGGGAATTTCCGAATCGATCATCGCGTTTATCATCTGAATATCCTCTTTCGAGGGAGCGTGTCTCATATCTATAAGCTCGAATACAAGAGCGATCTCCCTGTCAGCGGAAAAATACCCGTTTATCAGCTCTGTCCAGCGTTTTTTGTCCGATTTTGACGTTTTCGCGTAGCCGTATCCCGGAAGATCGGCGAGAATAATCTTATCCGCCTTATAGAAATTTATCGTTGCTGTTTTTCCGGGAACTCCCGATACCCGCGCAAGTTTTTTCCTGTTCATTATCTTATTGATAAGAGAGGATTTTCCCACGTTTGATCGCCCCGAAAAAGCTATCTCGATCTTCTCCGATGGGGGAAGCTCCGAAGACAGTCCGTAGGAACGCAGGAATTCGCAGTTATTTCGGTTCACGGCTTTTTCCTCCTTATACGCTTACGGCATTGTCGGACGATTTTTCGTCTGCCGTCGCCGCTTGCGGAACGGTTTTTCTTTTTCTTGTGGTCTTAGCCTTTTTCGGAGATGTAAGAGCAGCATCCAGCACGTCGGAGAGCTTATCCGCAATAATAAATCTTATATTTTCCTTTACGGCGTTGTCTACCTCATCGAGATCTCCCTCGTTGCCTTTGGGAATTATCACAGTCTTTATGCCCTCTTTGTAGGCAGCCATGGTTTTTTCACGCAGTCCGCCGATGGGAAGGACTTTTCCGTGAAGAGTTATTTCTCCCGTCATTGCAACGTCTGAACGGACGGGTATTCCCGAAAGCGCGGAAACAAGCGCCGTTGTCATGGTAACTCCCGCAGACGGACCGTCCTTCGGAGTAGCTCCTTCGGGAGCGTGTATATGAATGTCGCGCGTTTTGTAAAAGTCATCGGGAATACCGTATTTTCTGCATACGGTTCTCACGTAGCTTACGGCTATCTTTGCGCTTTCCTTCATCACATCGCCCAGAGAGCCGGTTGTTTCGATGTGACCCTTTCCCGTCATCACGACAGCCTCCATCGGGAGCATTACTCCGCCGACGGAAGTCCACGCAAGACCGTTTGCCATACCGACCTCATCGCGCTTTGAGACTTCGCTGTCAGCGTATTTTTTGTGTCCCAAAAAGCCTTCGATATTTCGCGAGGTCACGGAGACCTTCTGTTTTTCACCCGAAACTATTTCCTTCGCCGCTTTTCTGCAAAGCTCGGCTATCTTTCTTTCCAGAGAACGCACACCCGCTTCTCTGGTGTAGAAATCGATAATTATATAGACCGCACTGTCGGCTATCTTCATGTTTGAAGCTTTAAGCCCGTGTTTTTTTATCTGCTTGGGAATAAGATGTTCCTTTGCTATGTGGAATTTTTCTTCTCTTGTATAGCTTGAAAGCTCGATGACTTCCATTCTGTCAAGAAGCGGAGCATCGATAAGAGAAACGTTGTTTGCGGTCGTGATGAAGAGTACGTTGCTCAGATCGAACGGCACCTCTATGTAATGGTCACGAAACGCGAAATTCTGCTCGGAATCGAGAACCTCCAGAAGCGCCGCCGAGGGATCGCCTCTCATATCGCTTGAAAGCTTGTCTATCTCATCGAGCATAATAAGCGGATTATTTGTTCCCGCCTGTCTGACTGCGGATATTATTCTTCCGGGCATCGCGCCCACGTAGGTTTTTCTGTGACCTCTTATATCCGCCTCGTCTCTTATTCCTCCCAGAGAAACTCTGACGTATTTTCTTCCGAGAGCGGACGCTATGGATTTTCCGATAGAAGTTTTCCCCACTCCCGGAGGTCCCACGAGACAGATTATCTGTCCCTTTATATCGGGAGCAAGAGCGCGTACCGCTATATTTTCAATTATTCTGTCCTTTACCTTTGCAAGACCGTAATGATCATCGTCGAGTACCTTTCTCGCATTTCCGATATCGTTGTTGTCCTCTGTTTTTTCATTCCACGGAAGCTCCAGAACGGTATCGAGATAAGTACGTATGACAGCCGCATCCTGGGACATTGCGGGCATTTTAAGATATCTTTCGTTTTCTTTCAGAAGCTTCTTTTCCACATCCTCCGGAAGACGAAGCGCCTTTATTCTTTCGGAGCAGTCATCGTCCTCAATCTGGTCGAGCGGATAATATTCCACATCGCCCGATTCATCGGGCACTCCCGTGAGCTGTTCCTTTATTGCCCGCATCTGTTCGCGGAGATAGTATTCTCTTTGGGTATTGTCTATTCTCTCCCGCACTTTTTCATTAAGCTGTCTTTCAATCGACATGACCTCTTTTTCGCGGACGAGCATGGTCATCAGCATACCGAGACGAAGCTCGTAGCTGTCCTCTTCAAGAAGTGCCTGCTTATCGTCGGGGCTTAAAAGGATATTGAATGACAAAGCCTCGAAAAGCTCCTTGGGTTCCTTTGCGCAGAATATACGGTCGCGGAGTTCATCGGGCATTCTCGGAAGAAATTCGGAATACTGTCCGAAAGCGTCCTTTGTGGCTCTCATAACGGCTTCTGTCTCAACGTTGTTGAATTCCGGGGGAGATTCGGGCAGAGCCGTTATTTCGGCGGTCATAAAATCCCCCTCCGTGATCATCTTTACTGCCCTTGCGCGGTAAAGGCCCTCCGCCATAACGCTGACTATCTCATCGGAAGCCCTGAGAGTCTGTCTTATTTCGGCGACGACGCCTATCTCGCAGATATCCTCGGGGGTGAGATCCTCCGCCTCGTAATTTTCCTGAAGAGACAGAAACACGAGATTATTTCCAACGTTCAGCATGGATTCCTTTAGAGCGTTAATGGATTTTTCTCTTCCCGCGTCGAAATGAACAACGGCGTTCGGGAAAACGACGAGTCCTCTGAGAGGGATCATCGGCATTATGCTTGTCTTATTTTTTGTTGATGTATTATCTTTTTTCAAGGTATGAAGCCTCCTTTCCCGACATAAAAATTTTAAACGCAGTATTCTTTTAATGAGTTTAAAAATTTCATGTCCGACACAATGGCTTAAATATATTATAATACAAACAAATCGATTTTGCAAGTAACAATTTTATATATTGTTTTTTCATATAAATGCATGAAAAAGAAACTAAAAAGTCCTTAATATTTTCCTGTCGCAGAATTCACATTCAAGGGTATCGTTCGCGCCGATAAAGCTTTTCGGGAGATAATGCTCCGAATTGGTTACGCATTTGGGATTGCCGCATTTTATCGTGGGGTATTCCTTTCCCGCAAGCAGAGGCATTTTCTTATTCTTTTCCTCAAGCATTGTGAGGATAAGCGCCATTCTCACGTACATTCCGAATTTTGCCTGTTTGTAGTAAGCTGCTCTCTTGTCGTCATCCACGTCCATGCTTATCTCGTCCACTCTGGGGAGCGGGTGAAGAACTATCATATCTTTTTTTGCGAGAGCCATTTTTTTCTTATCGAGGATATAGACATGATTTTGCGCCTTATATTCTTCCTCGCTTGAAAATCTCTCGCGCTGGATTCTTGTCATATAGAGGATATCGAGCGAAGAGATCGCCTCTTCCAGAGTGTTTGCCTCTGTGAATTTACAGCCCGAAGCGGACAGGATATCCTTGACGTAAGCGGGCATTCTCAGAGACGGCGTGGATATCATAATGAATTTATTGGTATTGTACGCGGAAAGCGCCTTGCAGAGAGAATGGACCGTTCTTCCGTTCAAAAGGTCTCCGCACAGACCGACCGTCATATTTTCGAGGCTGCCCTTCATTTTGTACAGCGTCAGCAGGTCGGTAAGAGTCTGTGTGGGGTGGAGGTGAGAGCCGTCTCCCGCGTTTATTATGGGACATTCCGCGGAGAGCGCGGCCGCCTTTGCGGAGCCGTCCAGAGGATTTCGCATGACCATTATATCAGCGTAGCCCGAAACTATTTTCGTTGTATCCTTTAAATTTTCTCCCTTGGCGACGGACGAGGTAGCGGGGTTATCAAAGCCTATAATAGTCCCCCCCAGGCGGAGCATTGCCGTCTGGAAAGACATCTGTGTACGTGTGGACGGTTCGTAGAAGAGGGTAGCCATTATTTTCCCCTCGCAGGCTTTACTGTATGCGGACGGATTATCGGCGATCTTTGCGCCGAGTCTGATTATTTTCATCCACCAATCCGAAGAAAAATCGCTCAGATCGATAAGATTGATATAATTTGAAAGAACCATATTTTCATTCCTCCGAAAGAATTTTCTCATAAGCAAATTTATTATAACATACTTTTTCTCCAATTGCAATATTTTTTTCCGCCTCGCCGTCCTTTTTTTCCTGAAAATCATATTTCATTTGCTGTAACTCTTATCGGATTTACTTGTTTCGGTTCAGGTTACTTCATGTTGTTTCCGGCATCGGATTATTGCCGGCTTCGGGTAAGTTTGCTCTTTGCCCGAAGCTCCGAAAAAAACAAATGAAATCTGATTTGAAGTTATCCGAAAAATCGGCGGGAGTAACCGTAACGCAGAGAATATTTTACGCTTTTTCTCAATATATATAGTATAAAAATGATAAAGGGGCTTCTTGATGAACAGAATATCGAATGAAAAATTAAAAGCGGCGGTCGTTTCGGCACTTGCGTCGGTGGGAGCGGTTTTTTTGTGCCTTCTGTTGTTCTCGTGGTTCAGGACGTCGTTTGATCTCCCCGAAAGCTCCCTCAGAGCGATGTCGGGAGCGGCAATATGCGCGGGGTGCTTTTTCGGAGCGTTCTTCGCCGCGAATATCCGCCGGAAGCGCGGTTTTGTTATAGGAATAATGTTCGGAGCGGCATTCTTTCTTGTACTTATGATACTCGGAGGGATATTTGTCAGGGCTTTTTCCTCCGACGGGATACTCTCCAAGGCGGCACTTATATTCTGCTTTGCGGTGTCGGGCGGGATCTTCGGCGTAAATACCAAAAAAATACTCTGAAAAGACGGATTTTTTGTTTGGAAAAACGCCTTTGAAAGCCGTGAATGATCTGCGAACGCGGCAAGTATGACTGCTCCCGCAAACAAATATTGTATAAAATGACTATTGAAATCCGAAAAATAGTATGCTATAATATTTTATGTCAAATAAAAACATGAAAAAACGGAGGATGAGGATATGAAGCATATCAGAACAATCAATAAGGCAAATCTCAGAGCTACTGCCGATAAGGGCGGCTGCGGAAAGTGCCAGGCGTCATGTCAGTCTGCCTGCAAGACTTCCTGCACTGTCGCTAATCAGAAATGCGAAAAATAATCTTTCCGGCACTGTATTCGAAAGGGTTAAAGCGGCGAGGCTTTAGCCCTATTTTTATAAATAGTACGGAAAACGATATTCGGTTAGGAGAAAATGAAATGATCCATAAATATAAACAGAACGGCTACAATATTGTTCTTGATGTACACAGCGGCGGCGTTCATCTTGTGGACGAGCTTACATATGATATGCTTGATAACGTATCTCCGCCGTTTGAGGATAAATGCCCCGAATCGGTGATCGAAAAGCTTTCAAGATTCTACGACAGAGAGGAAATTATTTCATGCTATGAAGAGGTCAGGGAGCTTCACGGGGAAAATATCCTCTTTTCGGACGATGATTACGAGCAGTTTGCAAAAATGTCCGTGGCTGCTCCCGTAAAGGCTATGTGCCTGCTTATTTCCATGGACTGCAATTTAAGGTGCGAGTACTGTTTCGCTTCTACGGGAGACTACGGTCTCGGAAGAAAGGTAATGGATTTTGAAACGGGGAAAAAAGCTCTTGATTTCCTTATTAAAGAATCCGCAAACCGCGAGACTTTAGAGGTCGATTTCTTCGGCGGGGAGCCGCTTATGAATTTCGATACAATAAAAAAACTCGTCGAATACGGACGCGCACAGGAGAAAATACATCATAAGCATTTCAGATTCACCGTCACCACGAACGGACTTCTTCTTGACGATGAAAAAACGGATTTCCTCAACAGGGAAATGTCCAATGTGGTCCTTTCGGCGGACGGCAGACAGAACGTAAACGACCGCATGAGAAAAACTCCGAACGGAAAAGGCTCATACGGGCTTTTCATGGACAGCTTCAAAAAGCTTGCAAAAAAACGCGGATATGAGAATTATTACGTGAGAGGCACCTTTACCAAATATAATCTTGACTTTACAAACGATGTGCTTCACCTCTTTGACGAAGGATTTGACCAGATATCCGTCGAGCCTGTGGTATGCGAATCGGATAAGGACTACGCCATAACCGAAAAGGAACTTCCCGCGGTTTTTGCCGAGTATGAAAGACTTGCCCAGATAATCCTCGTAAACAAAAAGCAGGGAAAGCATTTCAACTTCTTTCATTTCATGCTGGATCTCGATCAGGGTCCGTGCGCGATAAAAAGGCTTCGCGGCTGCGGAAGCGGAAATGAATATGTTGCGGTCACTCCCGACGGAGATATTTATCCGTGTCATCAGTTCGTTGGCTTTGATGAGTACAAAATGGGAAATATACATGACGGTACTTTCAATGCCGAAATAAAGAAGGAATTCGCTGCGGCGCATATCTACAGCAAGAACGACTGCCGAAGCTGCTGGGCGAAATTCTATTGCAGCGGCGGCTGCAACGCAAACAACTACATTTTTAACAAAGATATCCGTCAGGCTCATAAGCTATCCTGCGAGCTTGAAAAAAAGCGTCTCGAATGTGCCATTATGATAAAGGCGGCGGAAGCCGCAGAGGCTATGGATGATATGTGACGCTTATTTATGCGGGAAATTTTATTAATAAAAAATCCGCGTAATATTTGTAGATATTATATAAAAATTGTATAAATTGATGTCTGAATGTTGATTTTTAAAATAAAACATGATATAATTGTTTTAGCAATATATTCTACTATAGTCAGCGACATTAGAAATTTGACTTGAAGTCAAGCAAAAATTTTCATATATGATTTTTGCGCAGGCTGAAAGTACAAATTTCAATGTCGTTGACTATAAAATACAGGAGGAATAAATGTGGCTCTACCTGAAAAATTGAAGGCAAAAAGAGGAAGAGAACTCGCTACTATGGTAACCCTGGTTGCGGGAATAGTTGTCGTGATTTGCTTTGTCGTTTCATTCATTATAGACGGCAAGCTTGAATCCATGGCAGTAAAAGTCATTGTTCTGCTGATAAGCATCGTACTATGCCTTGGAAGTATTTATTTTATCACAAAGAGCATACTTGATTCGCTCATGGGCTTCGGCAGACGGCTTCTTCTGCTTGAAGAAAACGGAGATCTTACCTCTCACGTTGAAAAGGACAACCGCGGCACCGAGATCACCGCTCTTTCAAATCTGCTTGAAAATACGATAAAAGGCGTAAATGATAATTTCAGCGAAATAGCCAACGGACTTCACAGTATAGCTAACGGAGATCTTTCATATTCGCTTAAAGGCGAATGGAAAGGCGATTTTGAACGTATAAAGCATACATATGACGAAATAAGCTTAAAGCTCAGAAATACTTTCTCCGAAATAAATTCCGCAACGGGTCAGGTCAACGACGGCTCTCGCCAGGTGGCAATGGGTGCTCAGAATCTGTCCGACGGAGCAGCAAAGCAGTCGGAATCCATCGAGCATCTCTCCGCCCAGATCGCGGATATTTCTCAGAAAGCCGGAAACAACGCCAAGGCGGCAAAGAATACCGCTCAGATCGTGGAACATACCAAGGAGCAGATCAGCGTTTGCTCAAAGGAAATGGATAATATGCTTGACGCTATCGACGGCATAAATCGTTCCTCCGACGAAATAGGAAAGATCATCAAGACTATCGATGATATTGCGTTCCAGACGAATATTCTTGCTCTTAACGCGGCTGTTGAGGCGGCGCGTGCGGGAGAAGCCGGCAAGGGCTTTGCCGTTGTCGCCGACGAGGTTCGTAATCTCGCGGCGAAAAGTACCGAAGCGGCAAGTCAGACCACAGTACTTATCGAAGGTTCCGTTGCGAGCGTAAAAAAAGGCACCGAATACGCCGAGAAAACCGCCGCGATACTTAACGGCATTGTTAAGAGCGCGGCTGATATCGCGAACGAGGTCGATACTATTCTTGCCGCTTCAACTGTTCAGTCAGAGGCTATCACCGAGATCACCGAGGGTATGAGCAGCATATCAGCCGTTATTCAGAACAATACCGCGACCGCAGAGGAATCCGCCGCCGCTTCCGAGGAACTTTCGGGTCAGTCAACGCATCTTAAGGAAATGATAGGCTACTTCAAGTTTGATAAAAAAGATATCGGATATATGACAGACAGGAGAATCGCCGAAAAGAAAGCTGTTTCCGCACAGCCAACAACGGCAGCTCCGAAGTCTGCGGCGGCAAAACCAAGCGTGACGGCTGCGAAGCCTGCGGCGACAAAACCGAGCGTGACGGCTGCGAAGCCTGCGGCAGCAAAACCGAGCGTGACGGCTCCGAAGCCTGCGGCGGCAAAACCGAGCATGACGACTGCGAAGCCTGCGGCGGCAAAACCGAGCGTGACGGCTTCGAAGCCTGCGGCGGCAAAAGCGAGCATAACGGATGCGAAGTCCTCAGCGGTCAAACCCGTATTCAACGCAGACGAGCTTCCCAAGCCATCCGTTCCGTCGCTGTCGAACTCCAAAAGCTCCGCAAAGAATGATACGTTTGTACCCATTGATTTTACAAGACACGTTCCCGACAAAATTGTTCTCGATGACGATGATGAATTTATCAACGTAAACAGCAAATATTAAAACAAACCGCGGGAGAAATAATTCTCCCGCGGTTTTATTTTTATTTTCCGCCTTCTTCGGCAGCATCGTGCTGAGTGGCGTTTTCGGAAATTGCCCACATTTTGATCCTTACCTTATTTCTGTCTCCGCCCGTTTCAATAACGACCGAATCCTCGTGGGGATTCTGAGCGTTTCTGTTGATACGCACCACAATTCCCGTAATGCCGCCGATAGTTGTTACTTCATCACCGATTTGCAGGGAATCCTTCATTTGTTTTTGTTCTTTTTCCTTTTTCTTCTGAGGTCTTGCAATGAAGAGATAGAAAAACAAAAGCAGTATGCCTATTGAGAAGAGCATATAAATTATGCTTCCCATCGTACTTGCTTCGGCAACGTCTTCCGTTCCTGCCGCTGCCGACGCATCCTGCGCGAGTTTTGAAAATCTTAAAATATCCATATAATTCCTCCGGTCATTTCCGCTTCACAAAAAATGCAGTAAAGCAGTAAAAATTAAACATATAATTATATTATATCATGGATCTTTGTATTTTTCAATAGAAAAATGAAATTTTTTCAAAAAAAGTCAGCAGGCGTGCGCCGGTTTCCGAGGAAGTCTGTTATTCGCTTGTTTCGGACGCGGCTTCTTCGCTTGCCTTGCTTCTTGATTCAGCCTCAAGGTCGGCTTCGACCTGTGACATAAATGAGGATTCTTCTGCGGAAATAGAATATTCCTCCTGAAGCGACATATAAACCGATGCGGATTCATATCCTTCTGTACCGTCGTCAAGAATTGCAAAGCTTTCAATTATAGCGTCGAAATCCTTGTTGGCTTCATCGATATTCTTTGAATCGGATTCAAACTGCAGGAAATATCCGTCCGTATCGTTGTAGAAAACATAAATTCTTCCGGGATAGGTATCGTAAAGCTGTTTGTCGCCGACAGTGTTTCCCTCATCGTCCGTTTCAAAAAAATACGCTGATACCACATAATCATAGCGAACCGCGTCGTTTCCCGCGACCGTGGTATGAACGGGATCGCCGAATTCGGTATCGGCTTTCAGATAAACATTGTTTACCACTATGTTTGCGGCTACGGTATCGGCGAATTCGTCAAGATCGGTAAGCTCCGCGTCCTTTCCGTAATTCACGGCCTGTATTTTAAGCTGAGCGTTGTTGCCCATATATATTTTTCCCTGATCGGAATCTTCAACTATCTGCCAGCCTTCGGGAAGAGTGAGGCTTGTCTTATAAATTGCTCTGTCGGCTTCGTTTTCAACATCGGTAGCGGTAGCAAAGGACGCGGCGGAATATGTCTCATCCTGACCGTCGGGAACTGTCGTTTCGGCGGAATCCTCAGCCTCGTCAAGCAGGGACTGCACATCCGCTGTCGTATAACTTACGCTGTCGGAATTTACGGGAGTTTCCTCCGAAGAGCCCGCACAGCCTGTAAGTGCCGCGCAAAGACAAAGCGAAGCCACAAGCGAAGAGAGAGTTTTTGTTTTTTTCATTTCATTTGTTTTCCTTTCTTTTTTATTTACGCAAGCTTCATGCTTTATTAAGTATATACCGATATTATTAACTAAAAAATATCAGATTATTAAATTTCTATAAATGAACATAAAAAATACATATTTTCAGAAAATCTTCACAGTAACAAAACCCGGTTTTCGCCTGTTTTTCAGAAAAAATCAAAAGAAAACTAATCCGAAGTCTTGCTGTTCGTTTTATGAACAGATATTATTTTTGAATTTTCGGGTGAATACTTCTCAAAAGTATTTCCGAGTATCTTCGCAACGCGCAGCGAATAATCATCTTTATCACAGCCATCGGCAATGGGAAAGTACAGTTCCATGCGGATATTTTCGTCTTTATACAGAAGCTTTTTTTCCATGCTGTACACTGTGCAGATCTCATCGGCAAGCGCCTCCGTTATCTGGTTGATATCCGTTTTGAAACAATCCGACGAAAAGTATTCTTCCGTTTCGGATCTTTTTTCTTTATCTAAAGCAATATCCATTGAAAAAACAGCTTTTTCACCGGATATGTCCGTTGAGAAGGAAACGCTCGTGACAGCGCTTTTTCCGAGAAGAGCATCCTTTATAACCGAAGAAAACAATAATCGGAGACATTCGAGCCTTGTTTTTGCAAATACCCCGGTTTTTCCCGAAACAGCTACGGCAATGTCAAAATCGTTATGCTTGAAAGCAAGTTTAAGATTTTCGGCACAGACCGTAGCCGCATCGTACAGGTCGTATGTCTGCGGTCTCCCGGCATTCACACGCACGCAGGAAAATTCGTTAATAACATTTATTTTTGAGTATATTTCAAGAAAACCCTTTTCAATTTCGTCAAAGTAGTCTTTTAACTTTTGATTTTTGAGTGCGGGATTTCTTTTAAAATCGGCGATGGCGGAAATCGAACCGTCAATATCCGCTATAACGTTTATGATATTATTCAGCAATCCGCTGAGAATATTACTCACGTCCGCAAGATAATCACAGTACGGTTTCGATTGGAGACAAATAAGAGTTTCTTCTCCCGATGTCACAATCAGCGCTGAATATACTTTTTTTTCAAGAATGTAAATTTCTCCGTTGAGAATACATTTCATTCCCTCATTTCCGATCTTCTCAGACAGCTCGTCGTAGAGCGGGTTTTGCATAATGCACCTGCCGTTTTCAAGAAAGGTGTATGGAATTTTGCTGTCAATCATTCGGACGAGTTTTTCATTATCGGCGTTATTTGTCATATTTATCACTAATCCTTCCCGTTTTTAAAGTATTCTTATATTATTATATACCATATTTCCATTTTATGCAATATTTTTTTCGCGGAGACAGAATTGGAATTCTAAATATTTATGAGTTATTTAGTTAATTTTTAATGAATTATCATCTTGTGCAATAATTATATTTGTCTAAACAGAAATTTAATCTATTTATACAAGAATTTTAATTTTTTTTTGCAAAAAAGTATTGCAAATTTATAAAAAATAGTGTAAAATATAATTGTATGATTCAGGCGGATATCCGTACTGCGTCAAGGAAAAAATTATAATTTTCAGGAGGAATACCAAAATGTCAGTTAAAGTTGCTATCAATGGTTTCGGAAGAATCGGACGTCTCGCGTTCCGTCAGATGTTCGGAGCGGAAGGATATGATGTTGTTGCCATTAACGACCTCACAAAGCCTTCCATGCTTGCAAATCTTTTAAAGTATGACACAGCTCAGAAGGGCTACTGCGGAGTTATCGGCGAGAATCTTCACACTATTTCCGCTGATGACGAAGCTAACACGATCACTGTAGACGGCAAGACCCTTACTATCTATAAAGAAGCGGACGCTTCCAAGCTTCCCTGGGGAGAGATCGGCGTAGACGTTGTTCTTGAATGCACAGGCTTCTACTGCTCCAAGGACAAGTCTATGGCTCATATCAACGCGGGCGCTAAGAAGGTCGTTATTTCCGCTCCTGCGGGCAGTGACCTCAAGACTGTCGTTTACAGCGTAAACGAAAAGACTCTTACAAAGGACGATCAGATCATTTCAGCAGCTTCCTGCACAACAAACTGCCTTGCTCCCATGGCTAAGGCTCTTAACGACTACG
>CAZCUQ010000004.1:0-43931 GCA_964501705.1 uncultured Ruminococcus sp.
CTGTTAAAATGAATATATGCAATATGATGACATATCTCTGCGGTTTTCAGCAGTAAGGTCAGATAGGAAGGATGTAAGCTATGGCAAATAAAGAAATTCAGAACGGGGATAATTACGATTTCCCCCTGTATGTTTTTCACAACGGAACAAACTATGAGGCATTCAACTTTTTCGGCGCGCATAAGGGCGAAAAGGACGGTGAAAAAGGCGTATTTTTCCGCGTATGGGCGCCTCACGCAAAGAGCGTTTCGATCATAGGCGAATGGAACGACTGGGACAGAACCAAAAACCCTATGTACAAGCTTAACGATAAGACTATATGGGAATTGTTCATTCCGGGCGTGGAAAATTTCTTCACCTATAAATACAGTATCGAAACTCCTTACAACAGTATCGTAAATAAAGCGGATCCTTACGGCGCTCATATGGAAACAAGACCGAATACTGCCACTAAATATTTTGATATCGACGGCTTTGAATGGCACGACAAAAAATGGCTTGAAAAGAAAAAGAATACAAATATCTATAAAAGTCCTATGAATATCTACGAGGCTCATCTCGGCTCGTGGAGACTTTATCCTGACGGCAAGCCGTTCGATTATGTGAAATTCGCAGAGGAAATGTCGGAGTATTTAAACGATATGGGATATACTCATCTTGAGCTTATGCCTTTGTCGGAATTTCCTTACGATGGCTCATGGGGATATCAGGATATCGGTTACTATGCTCCCACTTCAAGATACGGAACTCCGGAACAGTTCATGAGAATGATAGATATCTTCCACGAGCATGAAATAGGCGTTATCCTCGACTGGGTACCCGCGCATTTCCCAAAGGACGGAGCGGGACTTTTCGAGTTTGACGGCAGCTGCTGCTACGAGTATGAAGATCCCCTCAAGCGTGAACACTCCGCATGGGGAACAAGAGTTTTCGACTACGGCAAGGGAGAGGTGCAGTCTTTCCTTATCTCAAACGCCGTTTACTGGATTGAAAAATTTCATGTTGACGGACTGCGCGTTGACGCTGTCGCTTCAATGCTTTACCTCGATTACGACAGAAAACAAGGCGAATGGAGACCCAATAAAGACGGCGGAAACGAAAACTATGAGGCGATAGAATTTTTAAGAAAATTAAATACCGCTATCTTTTCACGTAATCCCGACGTTATCATGGCAGCCGAGGAATCTACGGCGTGGCCGCTTGTCACAAAGCCCGCGGATGTCGGAGGACTGGGCTTCAACTTCAAGTGGAACATGGGCTGGATGAACGATACTTTAAGCTATATGCAGATGGATCCCATCTTCCGTTCGGGTAATCACAATAAGCTTACTTTTTCGTTCTTCTACGCGTTTTCGGAGAATTATATCCTGCCTATTTCTCATGACGAGGTAGTTCACGGAAAAGCGTCCCTCTTCAATAAAATGTCGGCAACTTCAATGGAGGGAAAATTCTCGTCGCTCAGAGCGTTTATCGCTTATATGATGGCTCATCCCGGAAAGAAACTCAACTTTATGGGCAACGAACTCGGACAGGTCATCGAATGGGATTTTAAAAAGGAGCTTGACTGGCTTCTTCTGCAGTTCGATACTCACAGAAAAACGCACGATTTCTTCCGCGATATAAATAAATTCTACAGGGAAAATTCTCCTCTCTGGAAGAATGACGACTCCTGGGAGGGCTTTAAGTGGATATGCGCGGACGATTATACTCAAAGCATTATTTCGTTCAGAAGAATCGACGCCTCCGACCCCGAAAAGAAAAAAGAGATAATCTGCGTCTGCAATTTTGTTCCCGTTGCGAGAGATCATTACCGTATAGGCGTTCCCTATGAGGGAAGCTATAAGGAGGTTCTCAACACCGATGACGAAAAATACGGCGGTTCGGGACAGATCAAAAACGGAACACTTAAATCGGAAGATTATTCCATGCACGACTGTAGTTTTTCGATAGAGCTTTCTATCCCGCCTCTTTCGGCAATGTATTTTGAATATGTTCCGCCTAAGCCTCGCAGAACAGCCGTGAAGAAAGAAAGCGTTCCCGCACAGGAGAAAAAAACTCGCGGCAGAAAAAAAGCCGACGCCGAAAAAACAGCCCAAAAAGATATCGCGTCTGCGAAAAAAAGAGGACGCAAAACCAAAACCGAAGAAAAATGATTTTGAATAAATTATATCATCAATAAAGCCTTAAACGGCAGACAAGGAGATTATGCTATGTATACTAAAAAAGAATGTGTGGCAATGCTGCTCGCGGGAGGTCAGGGAAGCAGACTTTATGCTCTGACTCAGAATATGGCGAAGCCCGCCGTTCCTTACGGCGGAAAATACAGAATTATCGATTTTCCCCTTTCAAACTGCGTAAACTCAGGTATTGATACCGTTGGAGTTCTCACTCAGTATCAGCCGCTTGCTCTTCACGACTATATTGGAAACGGTCAGCCGTGGGATCTCGATAAGCAGTACGGCGGAGCGCATTCGCTTCCTCCGTATCAGACGGCCCTCGGAGCGGAATGGTACAAAGGCACGGCAAACGCTATCTATCAGAATATAAACTTCGTTGACAGATATAATCCCGAATATGTTGTGATACTTTCGGGCGACCATATCTATAAAATGGATTATAACGATATGCTCTCGTTCCATAAGAATAATAAAGCGGACGCTACGATAGCCGTTCTTAATGTTTCCATGGAAGAGGCATCTCGCTTCGGCATCATGATAACGGACGATCAGAACAATATCGTAGACTTTGAGGAAAAGCCCAAAAAACCCCGCTCTACGCTTGCTTCGATGGGTATCTATATATTTACCTGGAACAAGCTCCGTCAGTATCTTATCGACAACGAGAATAATCCCGATGAGGACAAGGATTTCGGAAAGGCAATAATCCCGAATATGCTGAAGAATCATGAGAAAATGGTAGCGTATACCTTTGATGGCTACTGGAAGGACGTTGGAACTCTTGATTCTCTTTGGGAAGCGAATATGGATCTTCTTAATCCCAATATTCCCATCGATCTCTACGATCCCGACTGGAAGATGTATTCCCGCAATCCGGTTCTTCCTCCTCAGTATGTGGGAGCGGACGCTAAGGTCGAGAATTCCATGATCTCCGAGGGCTGCAATATCGACGGAACTATCGACTTCTCCGTGATCTACGAGGGAGTTACTATAGAAAAGGGTGCGGTCGTTACCGATTCCATCATCATGCCCGGCTCCGTTATCAAATCGGGAGCTGTCGTGGAGTATGCGATAGTCGGTGAAAACTGCGTCGTGAACAGCAGAGCAAGAATCGGCAGACGCCCCGAGGATATGGAAAACAGAGATGACTGGGGAATCGCCGTTGTGGGACATAACATCACAATTTCGGAAAATGCCGAGGTTTCCCCCAAGGAAATAGTATCCGAAAACAAGTAACTAATATTAATAAAGGAAGGTCACTGTTATGAGTATGAATAGAAAAGTTCTCGGCATGATTTTTGCCAATATGCACGAAAACACCGTCCCCGAACTTACAAAGGAAAGAACCATGGGTTCGGTATTGTTCGGCGGACGCTACAGACTTATAGATTTTACGCTTTCAAATATGGTAAACAGCGGAATTGACGAGGTCGGCGTCATCACAAAGTCGAATTACCAGTCGCTTCTCGACCATCTGGGATCCGGGCGCGAATGGGATCTCGCACGCAAGAACGGCGGACTTCATCTTCTTCCTCCGTTTTCGCACGTTACGAGCGGAATTTACAGAGGCAGACTTGAGGCTCTTTACGGAGTGAGCGATCTCATTATGCGCTCCAACGCGGAATATGTCGTAATGTCCGACTGCGACGTTATTACAAGCATGGATTTCACGCCGATAATCGAACAGCATATTGCCACAAAGGCTGACATCACTGTTGTTTACGCAAACGACGCAATTTCTATGGAGGAAGCTCAGAGAAGCACCGTTTTCCAGATATCCGACGACGGAAGAATACACGATGTTATGATAAATCCCTCGATAAGCGGAGCGGCGAATGTGTCTCTCAACACGTTCGTTATCTCGAAGGATTTCTTAAAGAATCTTATTCTTGAGGGAAATGCAAAGGGAATGTACAGCTTTGAGGAGGATATTATACGTGCGCGTGCAAATGAATATAACATAATCGGTTACCGCCATGAGAATTTCTACAGAAGAATAACCTCGATAGTAAGCTATTACAACGCGAATCTTGACCTGCTCGATACCGATAAGAGAAATCAGCTCTTCCCCGAGAACGCTCCCGTGTATACAAAGGTAAGAGATAATCCGCCCGCGAAATACGCAATCGGCGCGAACGTTAAGAATACTCTTGTTGCGGACGGCTGTATCATCGAAGGAAACGTTGAGAACTGCATCCTTTTCAGAGGAGCAAGAATCGGAAAAGGCTCTACCGTCAAGAATTCGATAATAATGCAGGATACCGTTATCGGAACAAAGTGCGAAGTAAGCTGTGTTATCACCGATAAGCGCGTTAAGATCAGCGACGGAAAGATGCTCACAGGCTCTAAGAACTATCCTCTTTACATCGGCAAGGGTGCGGAGATCTGACCTTTTTCAAAATATTATGATTTGAAAGGAAGGATATCTTTATGAGAATATTATATGCTTCCTCCGAGGCGCTTCCGTATGCCGCTTCGGGAGGACTTGCAGACGTCGCGGGTTCTCTTCCCGCAGCGGTAAACAGAGCGGGACACGACTGCCGGACGGTACTTCCTCTGTATAAATCGGTCAAGCCGGAGCTTAGGGAAAAGCTTGAATTTCTGTGCAATTTCAATGTTGACGTAGGCTGGAGAAAACAGTACTGCGGAGTTTTCAGGGGCGAATGCTGCGGAGTGACGTATTACCTTATCGACAATGAATATTATTTCGGAAGAGACGGTATGTACGGCTTCTATGATGACTGCGAGAGATTTGTTTTCTTCTCGCGGGCTATCCTTGAAATGCTCAAATATATTGATTTTGATCCGCAGATAATCAACTGCAATGACTGGCAGACAGCTCTCGTCCCCGTTTACTATGAGGTATTCTATAAATATCAATACGGATATGACGGCATAAAGACCGTGTTCACAATACACAATATCCAGTATCAGGGAAAATACGGCATGGACGTTCTGAATGATGTAATGGGGATTCCGATGTATCATACAAGACTTCTTGAATATGACGGCTCAATAAACATGATGAAGGGCGCTATCGAGACTGCCGATAAGATAACGACGGTATCTCCGAGTTATGCGTGGGAGATCCTTGACCCGTGGTATTCACATTCTCTTGACAGAGCGCTTTCAAATAAGCAGTACAAGCTTACGGGATTTTTAAACGGAATCGACACCGATCTTTATAATCCCGAAATAGATCCGCTTATTGTCAGGAATTACTCGAAGGACGATCTCAGCGGAAAAGCGGAGTGCAAAAAGGCTCTTCTCGAAGAGCTGAAGCTTCAGGAGGGTGATGAGCCGATCATCGGCATAGTTACAAGATTTGTTTCACATAAGGGAATAGACCTCATAAAATATGTTTTCGAGGATATCGTAAATATGGGAATGAAATTTGCTATCCTCGGCGCAGGCGAAAAGATATATGAGGATTTCTTCAAGGAAATGGCTTGGAGACACCCCGACAAGGTAAGCGTTACTTTGGGATTTGTCCCCGATCTTGCAAGAAGAATATATGCGTCCTGTGATATGTTCCTCATGCCCTCGCAGAGCGAGCCGTGCGGACTTGCGCAGATGATATCCATGAGATACGGAACTATCCCCATAGTAAGAGAAACGGGCGGACTCCGCGACAGCGTGCGCGACGCGGGAGGCGAAAACGGAAACGGTTTCACATTCAAGACATATAACGCCCACGATATGCTTGACGCGATAAGACGCGCAAAGGAGCTTTACGGAAATAAGGAGGGCTGGAAGAATTTGATTCTTTCGGCTATGAGCTGTGATTTCAGCTGGGATACCTCCGCAGAGCTGTATATAGGACTTTACAAAGAGCTTGCGGGCGAACAGTAAAAATCAAGCGGAGATTTTCAGACGAAAATCTCCGCTTTTTTTGTTTTTATAATACCATGATAAGCGTTCCCGCAGTAATAAGCGCCGCTCCGACGGCAGTTTTCACGGTAAATTCCTCATGCAGAAATACAGCGGCAAGAATAAGCGTGATAACAACACTCATTTTATCAATGGGAACGACCTTTGTGACCTCTCCGATTTGAATTGCTTTGTAATAGCAAAGCCATGAAGCGCCCGTGGCAAGTCCCGAAAGAATAAGAAATACGAAACTTTTTTGAGAAATATCGGCGATTTTTCCCTGTTCGTTCGTGATGAAAACCATGCCCCACGACAGAAATACGACCACAAAGGTCCGTATCGCCGTTGCCAGATTTGACGGAACGCCCTCGATCCCGACTTTTGCGAGAATCGATGTAAGAGAAGCGAAAACCGCCGATAATACGGCAAAAATTATCCACATAGAAATTACCTCTTTTTTTCGAGGAATCAGACATATCCTCTTTTTTGAGCTTCTTTTATAAGCGCGGGCTGAATATCGGGATAAGTCCATTTTTCGGGCAGATCATCCGTGATTATTATTTTTTCTATCTCGCTGTGAAGCTCTTGTTCAAAGCGTTTTATTTCAGAGAAGAAAAGCATACCGAAAGTTTCTTTTCCGTTAAAATTGTCGGGTGCTGTTACAGAGTATACGCATATCGGCGTAATATCGAAATCAATCGCGCCTGTTTCTTCATACAGTTCTCTTTTGGCGGTATCCGTTATCTGTTCGCCCGATTCACGGTGACCGCCCGGAACTTCAAGGGTATCACGTTCTTTATGTTTGCAGAATACCCATTTGTCATTTGTTTTGGAAATAATGACGGCAAATTTCAATAATTCATCATCAACACTGTCATAAAAGCTGACGTTGGTCATTTGTTTGTTACCTCTTTTAAAACAGTCCCGAAATTTTCCCGTTTTCATCGCAGTCTATGTTAAGCGCGGCGGGAACCTTGGGAAGTCCCGGCATAATCATAACATCGCCGGTGAAAACAACGGCAAATCCCGCTCCCGCGGACATACGCACATCGCGCACGGTAATTCTGAAATTTTCGGGCTTTCCGAGCTTATTCGGGTCGTCGGAAAGACTGTACTGAGTTTTCGCAATACATACGGGAACCTTGTCAAGACCCATTTTCTCAATTTCGGCAATGGCTTTTTTTGCCTGAGAAGTGTAGTCAACTCCGTCGGCACGATAAATTTCCCTTGCGAGAGTTTCGATTTTTTCCGTGAGGGAAAGATCGACATCGTAAAGCTGATGGAACGTTTCGGCGCCGTCATGCTCTTCAATGGTTCTGCACACCTTTTCGGCAAGCTCCGTACCGCCGTCTCCGCCTTTTGAGAAAATTTCAGCGAGAGAAACGGGAACGTTCATTTGCGAGCATATCTCCTTGATGATCTCGATTTCCGCGTCGGTATCGCTTGCAAAGCGGTTTATCGCCACGACAACGGGAAGATCGAACTTGCGGAGATTTTCAATGTGAGTTTTCAGATTAACGGAGCCTTTTTTAAGCGCCTCAACGTTTTCTTTTCCGAGATCGGACTTTAAAACGCCTCCGTTATATTTAAGCGCTCTTATCGTAGCTACAACGACCGCGCAGGAGGGTTTCAGCCCCGCGAATCTGCACTTGATATCGCAGAATTTTTCCGCTCCGAGATCGGCGCCGAAGCCTGCCTCCGTAACACAGTAATCGCCGAGTTTAAGGGCAAGCTTTGTTGCTCTTATCGAGTTGCAGCCGTGAGCTATATTTGCGAAAGGTCCTCCGTGCATGAACGCGGGATTATTCTCAAGCGTCTGAACGAGATTCGGCTTTAACGCGTCCTTTAAAAGCGCCGTCATAGCGCCCTGTGCTCCGATATCGCCCGCAGTCACGGGATTTCCGTCAAAATCGTATGCAACGAGTATCTTTCCGAGACGGTTTTTCAGATCACCAAGGTCAGAAGCAAGGCAGAGAATAGCCATGACCTCGCTTGCCACAGAAATTCTGAAGCTGTCCTGACGCGGAACTCCGTTGGCTTTTCCTCCGAGACCGACAACAATATTTCTGAGCGCACGGTCGTTCATATCCATGCAGCGGTCGATAAGGATTCTTCTCTGGTCTATCCTCAGAGCGTTTCCCTGCTGAATATGATTGTCGAGCAGCGCACAGAGAAGATTGTTTGCGGCCGTTACGGCATGGATATCTCCCGTGAAATGGAGATTTATATCCTCCATGGGAACTACCTGTGCATATCCGCCTCCCGCAGCTCCTCCCTTTATGCCGAACACGGGTCCGAGGGATGGTTCTCTGAGCGCAAGGACAGTTTTCTTTCCGATTTTTGCCATAGCGTCGGCAAGACCTATTGAAACGGTGGTTTTTCCCTCTCCTGCGGGGGTGGGATTTATCGCTGTCACAAGGATAAGCTTTCCGTCCTCCTTGTCACGGACTTTTGCGAGCAAAGATTCGGAAACCTTTGCCTTATAGTGACCGTAAGGCTCATATTCGTCCTCGGAGATCCCCAGCTTTGCGGCTATCTCCGAAATTTTAAGCATTTTCGCCGAAAGAGCGATCTCAATATCCGATAACATTTTAAAATTCCTCCAATACTTTTTATATTATCCATTATATCACATAATACCCACAGATTGCAAGACATTATATGTAACTTTTTCCCGAAACCTGATTTTTCTCTGATTTTTCGGCAGTTCGCTTTTTTACTTGTCATTGTCTGATTTCAAAATACAAAACTATTTTTGACTTTGTGCCAATTGACAAAATGTCGAAAAAGGTGTATAATATAATTGTATATTTATAAGCACAGATTTATGTGGATTTTGACAATTATTCAATCCATTACAAATATATTGATTATTAATATTGCACAAGGAAAGGCTTGTGGTTATATGGCTTTACGACTTCCTTGGGATAAATATGAGGCTGAAGATACAACCATAACCGCTGATAACACTCAAAAATATAAGACTGTTCTGATGCAGGAATTTGAAGATGGATATTGCATAGGCGATTATATGCACAGAATGCGCTTTCAGTCTGCGTATGAAGAACTGTACGGAGATAGTCATGACATTGATATGGAAGAAATTGAAAGCTGCCTGAAAAGTATTGGACAGGTTAGAGATAATCGGATTTTTTATTCCGACGATTCCGATAAAAGTCTGCTTTCCTCTATTTACGAATATGTAAAAAACGCTTTTGAAAATGGCGCAACTGCTGTTTACTACGAGTGCCTTTATAATCAGTATTCCGGCAGATTGGCATCAGAGATGAACATTTTCAGCACTGATACACTAAGAACCGCTATTCAGAATGATCGTGATTTTCCGATGGGATATCATGCTATGAAATCATATATTACCAAGTACGGTGTAGAGGTTGACTCGAATGAGGAAATCAGGAGGGTGCTTCAAAATTGCCATATCCCTGTAACATTTGAAGAAATTCAATCACAACTCCCGCATATTCCCATGGACAGGATAAAGCAAGCTTTGGCGAAGATTGATGATGCGGCATATATATATGAAAGCACATATTTCTACGCACCGAATTTCTATATTACCTCTGAGGAAAAAATCGCTTTGATTTATGCCATTCGTTCTGCTATATCCGGCAGAGGATTTTTAGTGGCAAGAGACCTGCGTGAGATTTTCAGGAATGCTTGTCCGTCTTCTTCATTGGATTCGGAATACTTAAAGGATCATGCTATAAGAAATATTCTTAAGGTTTTGCTTCGAGATGAGTTTGAGTTTAGTTCGTCTGTAATCACAGAAAAAGGAAAACAGCTCGACTATGGTCAGGTGTTTCAGAATTATGCTGCTGAACGTGAGCGGCTTACCCTGAGCGAATTACCGGAGTTAAAAAAAGACCTTGGCTTACATATAATATATTGGGATATCAAGTGACATATGTCATGTTGTGACCTCGGCAATTGAACATCATTCTGTTTTAAATGCTTGTGAAAACAGCGGATTTGAGCAGTTTATTATTCCTGTTGATAAATTTGGTATGGTATCCACCGATGAATTGGAAAAAGTGCTCGGGAGATACCGTTCACTCGTTGCGTCTTGTGAACGCACGCTCGTTACGATAATGGCAGCGAATAATGAAATAGGAACAATTCAGCATATTATGGAGTTATCGGAAATTGCGCACCGTCATGGAGCGATTTTTCATACCGATGCTGTGCAAGCGGCAGGTCATATTCCAATAGATGTAAAAGCTATGGGGATCGATATGCTTTCTGCATCTGCTCACAAGTTTAACGGTCCAAAAGGTGTAGGCTTCCTCTACAATAATAATAGCTTATTGCAAACATTTCATCATGGCGGAGCGCAAGAATTCGGCATGAGAGCAGGAACGGAAAATGTACCTGCAATCATCGGCATGGCTGTAGCGTTAAAAAAGAGTGTTGATAATATGGAACAAAACACAAAACATTTAGAACATTTATCCGAAGTGTTTTTATCTGTTCTGCAAGGCTCAGATGCAGACTATATCCTGAATGGTCACCCGACAGAACGTTTGCCGGGCAATATCAACATTTCATTCAAAGGCAAATCCGGCGAAGGGATTATGCATTTGCTTGATTTGAAAGGCATCTGCATCTCTACAGGTTCAGCGTGCGACAGCGTAAATCAGCAAGTATCACACGTTATCAAGGCGATTGACACTCCAACAGATTACCGTGAGGGTACTATCAGAGTGACGTTTGGCAAAGATAATACAGAGCAAGACGCTGTTGATGTCGCAAAAGCTTTAAATAAAATGATGAAAATATAGCAAGCTATCTCTATAGTAAACGACATTAAAATTTGTGCTTTCATTCTTCGCAAAAATCATATATGCAAATTTTTGCTTGACTTCAAGTCAAATTTTTAATGTCGTTGACTATAACATGAGTATTATTAACAGTTCAGACCTTGTGGTATGTTGTATTCAGCACAAAAGCGGAGGAGCATATCGCACGATACAGTATGCAGAGAAATAGGGCAAGAAGATAGTGAACATTGCAGATAAAACTGAATAGAGATTCTGAAAAGAAAAATATAAGGGCGATACCTATTGTAATTCATTAGGTATCGCCCTTTAATTATGGCTCTGCTCCCAAAACGTGGAAATGCCATTATTTTCAATTTATTTATGAATGGCTGCAATATGTCAGCCCGAAAAACTAATAATTATGAAATATGCAAATTAATCCGTGAATCATATTGACAAATCGGAGAAAATGTTGTAAAATATTATAAGCAAGTATTGCAGTTGAAGATATTATCAGTCAGATTTCCGAAGAAGGCTGCGGATATATGTGCTTGAAAGGAGCTTTGCCTTAATATGGGTTTAAAGAATAACTTTAGTCAGGCTTTTAAAGAGCTTATGAAAAAAGAGGGCTTTGTTGGGAAAAATCTTTCCGAAGAAGCAAAAAAAGACAGCAGCCTTGACGGATATCTGGGACAGAATTCCGCGCCTGCTCCCGTTCCGTCTTACGATTCCGAAACAGAGGATAACTCCAATGAAACTGAGCCAAAAGAGGAAGAATTTTTTGCTGAAAATGAATCTCCCTCGGAAGCGGACGATTCTTCCGATGATAACGAAGCTGACGCAAATGGATCTCAAAAAACGGACGAGTACAGCTCTTTGGACTCCGAAAACTCATATGATAAACAGGAGCCGCTTACTTCTGAACTTCCGTCCGAACCGCTGAAAAAAACCATTCGGTATCCCGCAAAACAAATTCAGGTAAATGAGGAAACTACCGTTATTTCCAAAAATATGGTGATCACAGGCGGTACTGTTTCGGGTTTTTCCAACTTAAAGGTGGACGGCGGCTTCAAGGGTGATATAAAAATAACCAAGGACGTAAGCGTAACAGGTACATTTGTTGGAACTATCGAATGTAACAACGCTTCATTTATCGGATCGTCGGTACAGGGAACGGTAAACGCCAAGGGAACGCTTCTGATGGATCGCGACAGCGTTCTTCTCGGAGATGTAAACGTTTCAAATCTTGATGTGAACGGAAGAATAAAGGGAAATATCGCGGTAAGCGGAAAAGCCGCCCTGAGAGCGGAGGCTGTAATTCTCGGAGATATCGTGGCTTCAACGATCGCCATTCAGGACGGAGCGGTCGTTCAAGGGTATATTAAAACAACTTTCCTTCAGGACGAGAGTTCTTCAAATGTTTTCCCCGACACGATTACCGTTAGTGAGGAATAATTTACGGAGGCGATATAAAAATGCCATCAGATAAAGACTTTGATCCTGTCAACTTTGATTTTGACCTGCCGCCCCTGCCGAAAAAAATGACGGATTCGGTAATACAGGAAAGAGAAAAAAAACTTGAAGAATCAAGAGATGCAAACAAAATAAAGGAAAACACGGAAAATCCTTGGGCTAATACGCACGGAAGAGATATATCAATAAAACCCATAAGCTCGGTGGATATTCTTTCCGCGCCGCCCGCAAAAAATCCCGTTGCCGTTCCGAAAAGAACACCCGACACCTCTTCGGCAAAAAGAATCTCTTCGGAGGCTTCTCTGGAGGGCGCAATGAATTCCGCTTCAAAAGCTCTCGAATATATTCACAAAGCTTCAAATTCAGATTTTGAAAGCAGAATGAAGGAAGCCGACAGGAGAGCGGACGAGATCTTCGCAAAAAAGGAAAACGAATCCGATGATCTTGAAAGCATTGATATTTCAGGCGTTGTTCTGGACAATATGCGCGGCACAGCTCCCAAAAAAAGAAAAGACGACCCGGAAGTACATCCTTTACCGGGAAACGATATGCCGACTCTCGGCGAGCTGAGCGACGAACACGCCGCTGCCCGTAAAAAAGCGAGAAACGATATGCTCCCGAATAAGGACGCTTACAATGACGCGGAAAAAAGAATAAATAAAAAAAGAATGAGCGAGCAGGTCTATCACCGTCAGGAGGATTTTGACCGAAGCAGAGAGCTTATGCTTAAAAATCAGCTTGAATCCGAATCAAGACTTACAAAAGCGGATCACGGATTTTTGATGGTGCTGTTTTCGGCGTTTCTGAATCTTGCCTGCGCCGCGTTCATGTTTTTGATTCTCGGAAAATACAGTTCGATTTTCTTGTACATGACACCTGTTATGATCGTTTCGGCGCTTCTTCTGTTTATACGTTCAAACGCCGCAAAGATTTTATCTATTATACTCACAGCGATAAATACTCTTGTACTTCTTGTTCCGGGACTTATTTTCATGTCTCTCGGTCTTGGCAATTCCGAAGCGGATAAGGCATACTACACTCCGATATTTATTGCGGCGCTTTTTGTAAGCTGTCTGCCTATGATAATTCTCAGCAAAAACAATTACGTATATATATATTTCCACACAGATAAGGAAGGAAATGAAAAATAAAAACTGCAGCCGCAAAAAATATTTTCTGCGGCTGTAGTTTTATTTTTGCCCGTCATCATCCGTGTTTTTGTTTTCTTCAATGATATCTCCGTTTTCGTCAACAAGAACTCTCATTTTCAGAAAACGCAGCATGAGAACCGCAAATACGACAAACGCGACGCAGCCGCCTATCATCAGCGGCAGTCCCCCGTTTTTATTAAAGCTCATGAGCTTATATGGAATAACATTAGCAGCGGCTTCTTCCGCCGTAGTCGCTCCGAAAGTTCCCGTCTGTAATATCCACGAATACATATGTGTCATTTCATCGCTGTTAAGAGCGATAAGCATTCCGTTGTAATCGAAGCTTGCATATTCTATAGTTTCTGTTTCACCGTTTCGGTACATATTGGTAGCGGAAGTAAGAACCTCAAGCGTGGAAATAAGCTCCTTGTCATCCGTTGCGAGAGCTACCGAATAATCGTTGCTTATCGGCAGGAGATAGTAATATGTAAGTTCGTCTTCACTGATAATATTTCCGTTGTCGTCTGTCTTGTAAACCTGTCCGAATGAACCCAGCGAGCCGAATATCTGACCTGAAACTATCTGTCCCTCATAAGCTGTTTCGGGGGTAAGCTGATTCAGATCATAGGGTTTTGAATAAAGTGCTCTGCTCCCAATTGCTCCCAGAGCCGCAGGAATTATCGACAGCAGACATAATATAAGAAAAAGAACAAAAAGCACGGGATGCCTCAGTTTGCTTTTAACATTTGACATTTACCGATCCTCCGTTAAATATAAAATAAAGAAGCGGAAATGTTTTCGGCAAACAATGCGCCTATTACAATTTCCGCTTACATTATATCATATTTTTACAGCATTGTCAAGATATCGTTTTTATCTCCGCACAATATTTTTTTGTTTTTTTCGCAAATGATGCGCAGTCTGTCAAAATCAGAGCTTTTCATTCCCATATTTACGATAATTACGCGTTCTATACGCGGAATATTGACAATTTCCCCTGTGAGAAGTTCTTTAATATCCGTCTCGGATTTTATCGGTATCACGATAATTTTCTTTTTCCGCGAGATAGAAATAAAAGCGTCCG
This sequence comes from uncultured Ruminococcus sp., assembly GCA_964501705.1. Taxonomy (GTDB): domain Bacteria; phylum Bacillota; class Clostridia; order Oscillospirales; family Ruminococcaceae; genus RGIG4694. Next base: position 14,534 of record CAZCUQ010000004.1, read on the forward strand.
CTCCCGCAGTAAGTATCATAAGTATAAGAATGATAAGAATAGCCGTCTGCATAATAAACGCCTCCTCTTTCAAAATATGAAAGAAGAGGTGTTTTTGCCACAGTTTTTATTCCGCAGACGCGTTTTTCTTTGCTTCGAGATCGGCAAGAGCGTCCTTTCTCGAAAGATTAATCCTTCCCTGATTGTCTATTTCCATAACCTTAACGACGATCTCATCGCCGACGGAGACAACGTCCTCGACCTTTTCCACTCTTGATTTATCGAGCTTTGAAATATGGACAAGTCCGTCCTTTCCGGGAGCTATCTCAACAAACGCGCCGAAATTCATTATACGCACTACCTTACCCTTGTAGATAGCGCCGATCTCGGGATTGTTCGCGATGGTGTTGATGATCTGTATCGCTTTATTTGCGTCATCGTAGCTGATACCCGACACAAAGCAGTTTCCGTCATCGTTGATATCAATCTTGACATTGCAGTCGGCTGAAATTTTCTGAATGACCTTTCCTCCCTGACCTATAACTTCTCTTATCTTGTCAACGGGAACAACTGTACGGAGCATTTTGGGAGCATATTCACCGACATGATCCCTGTATTTCGGGATCGCCTTGAGCATTACCTCGTCAAGGATATAATCGCGAGCTTTGTGAGTTTTTGCGAAAGCTTCCTTAATGATGTCGTAGGTAAGCCCGTCAACCTTGATATCCACCTGAATAGCGGTGATTCCCTTATGAGTGCCGCCCACCTTGAAGTCCATATCTCCGAAGAAGTCCTCAAGACCCTGGATATCGACCATTGTCATAAAGGAGCCGTCCTCGCGCGTGATAAGTCCGCAGGATATGCCCGCAACGGGAGCTTTTATCGGAACGCCCGCGTCCATAAGAGCAAGCGTGGACCCGCAGATAGAACCCTGTGAGGTCGAACCGTTTGAAGAAAGGACTTCGGAAACAAGTCTTATCGCATAGGGAAAATCCTCAACGGAGGGAATTACAGGCTCAAGCGCTCTTTCCGCAAGCGCGCCGTGACCTATTTCACGTCTTCCGGGACCGCGGGAAGGCTTTGTCTCACCTACCGAGTAGGACGGGAAATTATAGTGGTGCATATATCTCTTGGAGTCTTCCTCATCGAGGCTGTCTATTCTCTGAGCATCGCTTACAGGACCCAAAGTCGCGATGGTAAGCACCTGAGTCTGTCCTCTGGTAAAAAGACCCGAACCGTGAACTCTGGGGAGAACTCCCGCTTCGGCAGCAAGGGGTCTTATCTCGTCGATACCTCTTCCATCAACTCTTTTGCCATCGTAGAGCCAGTTGCGGACGATCTTCTTCTGAAGCTTATAAATGCACTCGTCAATCATGAGGATCTTTTCGGGATAAACCTCATCGAATTTCTCATGGATATCGTTTTTGATTGGAGTGAGTCTTTCCTCGCGGATGTTCTTGTCGTTTGTGTCGAGCGCAAATTTAACTCTTTCAGACGCGAACTCCTCTATGGCGTCGAACATATCGTGATCGACTTCCATAGATTCAAACTCAAACTTGGGTTTTCCTATTTCCTTTTGGATATTGCTGATGAATTCGACGATCTTCTTTATCTCGGCGTGACCCGCGATGATAGCGTTAAGCATTGTATCATCATCGACCTCGTTTGCGCCGGCTTCGATCATTACGACCTTTTCGGCAGTACCCGCAACGGTGAGGTTAAGATCTGTTTTTGCTCTCTGTTCAAGATTCGGATTGAGTACGATCTCTCCGTCGACAAGACCGACGCTGATACCGCCCACAGGACCGTTCCACGGGATATTGGAAATCGAGATAGCCACGGATGTCGCGATCATTCCGAGAATTTCGGGAGAAACGTCGGGATCGACCGAAAGCACCGTCATAACAACGGAAACATCATTTCTCATATCCTTGGGGAAAAGAGGGCGGATAGGTCTGTCCACCATACGGGAAGTCAGAATAGCCTTTTCGGATGGTTTTCCCTCTCTTTTCGTGAAACTGCCGGGGATTTTTCCCACAGCGTATAATTTTTCCTCATAATCGACGGAAAGCGGGAAGAAATCCACTCCCTCCCTTGGTTTATCGCTTGCGGTAACGTTAGCCATGACCACGGTATCTCCGCAGCGAACCCAGCAGGAGCCGTTTGAAAGCTCGCAGGTCTTGCCCGTTTCAACGGTAAGCTCTCTGCCCGCGTAGATCGTGGTGAACACTTTGTGATTTTCAAATGTTTTCAGTTGATTTGCCATTATTTTTACTGCCTCCCATAAAATTTTCAGTCGGCAGGTTTAGCAATAAATCCGAAGCAAAACGGCTTTTGCGTCCGATTTAATGCTAACGACTGCCAACATACATATAATCCCAAAAAGGCAGCGGGAAACGCACCTGCTGCCTCTTTCTGCGATGATTACTTGCGGATGCCGAGCTTTTCGATGACAGCGCGGTATCTGGTGATGTCCTTCTTCTGGAGATAAGTCAGGAGCTGACGGCGATGACCGACCATTTTAAGAAGTCCTCTTCTTGAGTGGTGATCGTTCTTGTGGATCTTCAGATGTTCGGTAAGATCGTTTATTCTTCTTGTGAGGATAGCGATCTGAACTTCGGGCGACCCCGTGTCCTTTTCACCGATCCTGTTTGCTTCGATGATAGCTGTTTTTTCTTCTTTACGCATCATTTTTGAATGCACCTCTTTAAAAAATTTTTCCGTTATCTCTGCCTGCGGCAGGTGAGATCCCATAGGGCGTATCCCGCACGCTGAGACAAGGCAACACTGTATTCACGTACAGTGTTTTTATTATATCACAAACGGGGTTTGATTTTGTGAACCTGTAATTACCAAATTGTTAATTTTATATTGGAGCTAATCGGATAAAACTCACGTTCAGGAAATAATTTTTCCCCCGCTTTTTTTGCGTCTTGTTTTTTTGGAATCTTTTTCCCTGCGCGTACCCTTGCTTTCAGCTTCCATCGGTTTTTCCTCGCCGCCCTTGTCAACGAAAACGCTGTCATCCTCGGAGAGAGGCTTTAAGTAATCATATTCCGGGTTGTCCATTCCTCTTTCCTCATAATACGGATTTATGACATACTTCTGAATGGCGGGATAGGAATTGAACATTGCAATGAATCCGATAAACGCGGGTGCCCATAATATCAGCAAAAACGCGAAAATGAAAATATGTCCGAGAAGCAGCGTAAAAACAAGCAGCCCCACTGTAAGCGCTACGCACAGAAGCGTGACGATATTTTTTTTAAGCGCCACAGCCGTCAGAAAAAACGAATTCTTTATGATATTTCCAAATGAAAGCTCCGTTGCCACTATCATCGGATAGGCATAGAAATTCATCATAAGAAAAATAAACGCGACGCTCAGGGATATCGCGCAAAGACCGTAAAACAGCCATTTGTGTTCGGGATCGGCATCTCCCATGGGAGGATACACAAAAACGGCGCATACCGACGAAACGATAAACAGTATATCGAGAAGTCCCAAAGGCAGCGACTGCTTTATGTTATTTGAAAAACCCTTCCAAAAATCGTGAAAAACAAATGAATTCTTTTCAAGCGTATACTGCCTTAAAACCTTAGTCATTCCCGCAATGGCGGGACCTATTGTCACAACGGGGATACAAAAGAGCACCGTTATGAAATTAAGACCTATAAGTTTCCAGAATTTTCTGAAATAAATTTCCCAGAAAAGAAAGAACGGTTTCTTTTTGGGAGCGTTTTTGGCTATTCCCGGACCTGCCTCAGAATAGCTTCTGCCGAATAAGCCCATATTTTCATCCTTTCATTTTATCTGAAAAGCAGCGCGGAAAACGCGTCCAGAAGCGCCGCCGAAAGACCTATCGCCGCAATTGCCGCAAATTTCAGTATGTAAAGCCTGATATCCGCGGGAGTATACTCATCGGGAAGAAAGGTTCTTTTAAAGACAGCTCCCGACATTCTCGCGGATTCTCTCGCTCCGAGCGCCGCCGACAGCGCATATACCGCCTGCCCCGGAAGCATCGTGAGCGCGAAAAACAATCCGCACTCCGCAAAAGCCGCAGCCATGATATTTCCCGTGCCTTGTCCCGCGAAAAAGGCGAGAAATATCTCAAGCGGAAGCGAAACCGATGAGAATCCCAGCAGAAAAAAAGCCGCGCAAAGAAGTACATTTCCGCATAGCCCCGAAAGGCAGATATCGAAAAAAGAAGCATTTGTGCGAAATTCTCCGATTTTTGCCGAATGTTCTCCCGAAAAGAAGCCTCCGAGAAAAGCGCCCGCAAGAAACACAAGCAAAAGCATAATAAGTCTGATATTGTTTTCCGTCATAGTTTGTTTTGATTTTTCCCGCATATACATCGTCCTTTTATTTTTTTAGTAAATGTATATGCAAAAAGAGCAGACAAAATTCTTATTTTGAAAGCTCGTAAGCGCGTCTTGTGCAGCTTTCGCAGCATTTTCCGACTGTTTCTCCGAGGTTTCCATTATAAAGCTCGTCAAGACCCGCGAGAGTTGTTCCTCCGGGGGAAGAGACCATTTTAATAAGCTCGTCCAAAGATTTGCCGGAATCTGTTATCATCTTTGCGGAGCCTTGGAGAGATTTCGCGAAAAGCTTTACCGCCGCGTTTCTGTCTATTCCGACCTTTTCCGCCCAGTCGGCGAAATATTTCGCGTAAAGATAAATAAACGCGGGAGAGCTTCCGTTCACGGCGATTACTTCTTTCATTTTATCCATGGGGATTTTGACCGCTATGCCGCCCGTTTCAAATATTTTCATAATTTCGCCGAATTCCTCGTCGGAGGTATATTTCCCCTTAGCCAGAGCCGTTGCGCCCTCTCCGAGAAGAAACGGCGTATTTGGCATAACGATGACGGTTTTAAGCCTCGGAACAGTATTTTCGGCGAGGTACTCCTCTCCTATTCCCGCAGCGATGGAAACTATGACCGTATCTTCCGTCACGGCGTCTTTGAAGTCGGGCAGAGCCTTTTCAAAGCTCTGAGGTTTTATCGCAAGAAAAACATATTTACAAGCTTTTACAACGTCAAAGGAAGATTTTTCCGCGATAACGCCTTTATCCGCAAGAGATGCCGTTTTGTTTTCATCCGTATCGAAAACGTGTATTTCCGCACTATTTCCGAATTTTGAAACAATTCCGCCGATAATAGCGCTTCCCATATTTCCCGCGCCTATAAAGCCTGCTTTTATCATAAAAACACCATGCTTTCTTTATACAGACTTCCTCGGAAACCAACGCGCGCCGGTTTTCGGGCAAATCTGATTTGATCAAATGCTTATATAATTATAAAACATTCCGACAGAAAATGCAAGTACTTCACAAAGTTTTCACATTTCATCGGGTCTTTTATTTACAGGTCGGTTACTGTTATCGAATTTTAGCAATTCCGCCGTTCCCTTCCGACTCATAAAGCGGCAGAAAGCACAAATCCCGCAAACAACTCACCCGAGTCATTTGCGGGATATGATAATGGTGGAGATAAGGGGATTCGAACCCCTGACCTGTTACATGCGAAGCAACCGCTCTCCCAACTGAGCTATACCCCCAAAACCATTATTTATTATATCACATCAACATAAAAATGTCAATAGAAACAGGAAAATTTTAAAAAATATTCAGATATCGGTAAAATTTTCTTTTGAGACTGAATCGGCTTTTTCTCATGACAATGGTATTATTTTTGATGATTATTCACATACAGGGACAGTAAAATTATACCTAAATGAATAAAAACGATGAATTTTCCTTCCTATAATTTCCAATGTGTTGACATTTCGGTTAAAATGTGTTACCATATTAATGTAATGTTGGTTTTTACAGATGAATATAAACGATAAAAAGAAAAGAAAAGGAAGAAGAAAAATGAACCGAATAAAAAAAGCCGTTGCTTCGCTGATCGCCGCCGGCGTATTTTCATCGTTTGCAGCACTTCCCGCTTCGGCTTACAATGAATACGGATATGCTTTCGGGGAAAGCACGGGCTTCGGAGACGAAGCAAGACGACATGACGGATTGTTTTCCGGGGACGCTGTATCTGTGCTTGAAGCAAGATTTATTGACGGAGCCGCTTCATTTTGCTGGAATTATCTCGTGGGCGCGGACGGCTACAAGCTCTACAGAGAAGACAGCTCTTCGGGTAAATATGTGCTTGCGGCAGATATCGCGGGTACGGTCTGCTCGTATACGGATCATAACATAGAATCGTACTCCGATTACAGCTACAAGGTCAGAGCATATAAGATCACCGAATCGGGAGAGCCGATCTTCAGCAAAAGCTCCGACGCGGCATTTATTCACACCGAGGAAGTAATGCAAATTGAAAATACCGCGGAAGATACCCTCATTGAAGAAACAGACGATAATACTTCATATGACTCGTTTAAAACGGAGAATCCTACATATTATGAGCCTCTTTCGTCAAGCTGCGCCGAAGAAACCGTCAACAGTATCCATCTCTGCCCGAAAAGTTCATTTGAAGTTGTATCCTACAGAGACGGCTATAACGGCTGGACTTCGTATATTTCCGAAAACGACAAGCGTATCCTGGATGAATTCGCAGAAGAACACTTCACTGCGGATATGACTGTTTATGACAAACTAAAATACACTGCGGATTATATCCACAATAACGTTGACTACGCTTACGACAGCTATGATGAGATAGAAGACTGTTCATATATCGAGGCTGTATTTGTAAAGCACACGGGACAGTGCCTTCAGTACAACGGTGCTCTCGCGGGATTTGCAAGTTATCTCGGACTTGACGTCCGTCTTATTTCAGGAAACAGAGGAACGGGCAAGGACAATAAATGGAGCCATTTCTGGTGCGAGATAAACGTGGGCGGCAGATACTATGTTCTCGATGCCGGCAATAAAAAGGACGGTCTTTATTATTTCGTTGAACCTTATGAAACAGCGGAAAAATATATGTACTACGATGAGGTTCTGAAGGTTTCTCCCGAAGCCTGATAAAAAAAAGTCTGTGAGCGGAAATTCGTTTCCGCTCACAGACTTTTTTTCCGCTTTTGCCGTTTTGCGGTAATATCTCTTCGGCAAACGGACTTTATTCAGTTTAAAAAAAATTCATTTATGATACTTGTAATGCTGATAAATATATGATATAATTATAATAGCTTTTGTACGGTTTAATTCAGTATTTCAGAAACGGAGAACAAAAAATGGGAAAAAAAGAAAAAAGCGAAAATAACTACAATCCTTTTGAACACCGTCCCGAATTCCCGAAAAGAGCGATCGTTACAGGCGGTATGCCTTACGGAAACAAGCAACTCCATTTCGGACACGTCGGCGGAGTATTTGTTTTCGCCGATGTTTACGCAAGATTTCTTCGGGATCGTATCGGATCGGAAAACGTCATCTTTGTCTCGGGAACGGACTGCTACGGCTCCCCTATCGCCGAGGCTTACAGAAAGCTTTGCGAACAGGGCTTTGAGGGAACTATAGAGGATTTTGTAAGAAAAAATCACGAAGATCAGAAAAAAACTCTTGACGACTATGAGATAAGCCTCGATCTTTTCGGTGCTTCCGCTCTCGGAGATACCGCCGAAATGCATAAGCTTGTCACCGATAAGATAATAAAAAAGCTCTACGACGCGGGTTACATTGAAAATATTTCCACCGCTCAGTTTTTCGACCCAAAGGCGGGAGTTTTTTTAAACGGCAGACAGGTTGTCGGAAAATGCCCGGTTGAGGGCTGTTCCTCGGAAAAAGCCTACGCCGATGAGTGCGATCTCGGACATCAGTATATGCCCGCGAATCTTATCGACCCGAAAAGTACGCTGACAGGCGAAACTCCCGTAATGAAAGAAGTTACAAACAGATACTTCAAGCTGATAGATTTCAGAGATCTGCTCTGTGAAGTCGTTGCGGATATGGAAAAACAGAAAAATGTCCGGCCCGTCGTTACAAAAACTATCAAGGAGTTTCTGGAGCCTCCCGTTATCTATGTCATGAATAAATATCTCGGCGTTTACGAAAATGTCAGGGATAAAATGCCTCCTCACGATTTTACCGAGGGAAAAACCTCTTTCACTATACGTTTCGGTTCTCTTCACGAAAGAGACGAGGCTGTAAAAATACTGAATAATGAAAAGGTTCGCTTCCGTGAGGGAAAAACTCTTGTGCCTTTCCGCCTTACGGGAAATATCGAGTGGGGAGTAAAAGCTCCCGTGCTTGACAATGAAAGCGCGGATGATCTCACGGTATGGGTATGGCCCGAATCTCTCTGGGCGCCTATCTCATTTACCTGCGCTTATCTTAAAAGGAAAGGGCTGCCCGTCTCCGACTGCAAAAAATACTGGTGCAGCAAAGACTCGAAAGTCTATCAGTTTATCGGACAGGATAACATTTATTTCTACGGAATTGCTCAAAGTGCCATGTGGCTGGCTCTTCAGGGGAAAAAACTCGAAGATATAAAAGCCCGCCCCGATGACGGAGATATCGGACTGTCGGTTCTTGTCGCGAATCACCACATTCTTTTCCTCGATAAAAAAGCTTCTTCAAGCGGTTCGGTAAAGCCTCCCATGGCTGCCGAGCTTCTCGAACACTACACTGCGGAGCAGCTTCGTATGCACTGGCTCGGACTTGCTCTCGGACAAAGATCGGTAAGCTTTCAGCCAAAGGCGTATAATCCCGACGCTAATCCCGATGAGGGCGATCCCGCAGTAAAGGAAGGCGCTCTTCTTACAAATATCTTCAACAGGATAATCAGAACGGCGTTCTACGATACACAAAAATACTTTGACGGAAATATGCCCATAGGCACTCCCGATGAGGAAATCGTAAAAAACAGCGAAAAAGCTGTACTTGACTATGAGAAATTCATGTACAGAACAGAATTTCATCAGGTATCCTACGTGCTTGATTCCTACATCAGAAAGGCAAGCAAGTATATGGCAAAGGCTAAGGCGGAAGCGGACAGTTCCGACGATGAAAACGTCAGAAGACAATTCCTCGTCAATATGTTCCGTATTATAAGAACCGCCGCTGTGCTTGTTCACCCGTTTGCTCCTAAAGGTACGGAAATGCTTTATGATTATCTGTGCCTTGACGAAAGAATAAATTTCTGGAGCTGGGATAATATCTTCTTCGGCTTTGAAAAGCTCCTTGAGGGAGAAACCTCGCATAAGCTTAAATTCCTAAAGCCGAAAGTGGATTTCTTCGCAAAACACAAAAGTCAGTTTGAATCAGCGGACGATATGAGTTAAAAAGGCGGTATCACTTTGAGTTTGTTTCATAAAAATAATAAAAAATCTAAACACGTGATGACGGACGAAGAACTCAGAAAAGCTTTCTCTATCAAGCCCGAAAAGGAAAAGCCCGCCGAAGAGGAAACTGTTCCCGACGAGGAAAATGAGTTCGCAGTAAAGGAAAATCCATATAAAAAAGCGTCTGCGGACGCTTTGCGGAAGGATAATCCGTCGGATAACAGTCTTGAAGCTCTTGACGCCCTTGAGCGCGATCTTATCAGAGCAAAGGAAAAAAAGGAGCGGGAAATCAAAGAAAAAGAAGCGGCTCTTGAGTCTGAACGCATTAAGGAAAAGGAATTCTACGAAAATATCAAGAATAAACCGAAAAGATCTCCCCTTACAGAAATGAGACCGGACGGCGAAAATCAGTCGGGAAACACTCTCCCCCGCGAAAAAACGCCGCTTATCAATAAAAAAAGCGGCGCTGAAATAAAAAATGACGACGGGAAAATAACCGACTCCGCCGATTTTAAACCGTATAAGCCTATAAGAAATCCCTTTTACGGAGTGAATGTTCTGAAGTGTCTTGCAATAACCGCTGTGATCCTCGGACTTGTCTATGCGGGCGGACTTGTCTATACGAAGATACTTAACAATAAGTATATCGCCGACATGGAAAAGGATCTTATGGGCATTTCATCGGAACATTCCTCTGACGAAACCATCGTTGCAAAAGGAAATCTCACTGCGGAAGAAAAAGAATCGCTTTCTCTTTCGATCTATCTTCCCGATACGGACAAGGACGGTCTTTCGGATGATTATGAGCTTAGCGTCTCGAAAACCGACCCCTTGGCTTCCGATACGGACAGTGATAAGATAACCGATTCCGTTGAAGTCTCCCTCGGACTTGATCCTTTGACGGCAAACGACCCCGATGAGATATTTGACATTAAAATTACGGCGGACGGCGCTCTTGCAGAAATAAAGGGAAAACCCATGAATGCCTCGGCAACTGTCGATATAGTTTCCAACAACAGTATCACAGGCTCTGCGGGAATTATCGGAAACGCCTTCGAGTTTTATACGGCTTACCCGATGCAGAGCTGCACGCTTACTCTCGATTATGACGCGGAGGCTCTTACGAAGTGGAATACCGCTCCCGATGAGCTTGCGATCTTTCGCTTCAACAGCGATTCTCTCGAATTTGACAAGCTCGACAGCACCGTTGATACAAAAACGTGTACTGTCAGTGCCGAAATAGACGGCATTGGAATTTACGCTGTCGGCATTTCGGAATATGTTCTTAAAGAATATCAAAACAAAATTTATTTTCTGATAGATAATTCAGGCTCCATGTATTCCGAAGAACTCTGCCCCGGCTCCGAAGAAAACGATGTGAATTTCAAACGTCTTGATTTCGCAAGCGGCGTGATAGACAAGCTCGGCGATTCCGCAAGCTACGGAGCCGCTATGTTTACGGGAACATATTCTAAGCTTTCCTCCGTAACGGACGATATACAAGCCGTTAAATCCCGGATAGACAGCATACGTCAATCGGAACTCAACTTCGACGGAACAAGAATATGCGACGCCTTGTCGGGCGCGGCGGACGAACTGGGAAACTCAAAGTCCGATAAAAAATATATCATTCTTCTGACAGACGGCTATCCCACCGACAGCACTCAGGCTGAAGAGGAAGCCGCTCTCAATAAGGTCGTTGACGCCGGTATAACCGTCTTTGCCATAGGCCTCGGAAAAAGAGTCGATTCGGATTATTTAAACAATATCGCTGCGGCTACGAACGGAATGTACTATAAGGCATCGAACGCGGACGCTCTCGACAGAATATGCGAAAAGATAAAAAGCTTTATGGAATACAATATCACAACAGTTCCTCTCGAAAAGAAAACTGATGTGTTCATCAATGCGGATTCTGGATTTAACGCCGATAAAGACAGTCTCTCCTATCCGAATTTCCGCACCGATTTCTCCGAAACGGGAATGGATTTCGCCATTGCCGAGCTTACCGCACAATATTTCACGGGAGAGCTTAAACTTACTGCCGATGATTATTATACCGATTCCGGAGATAAGGTCAAGGGCTACGATATCAACAGCTCCGAACAGCTCTCGGACGGAAAATCGGATCTTGCGGACCTTAAAATAAGTTTTCTCGACGTTTACGGAAAATATCTTGAATTAGATGATAAATGGGACTATAACACCTCCAAAACAGGACTCTTAAAATATAACGAAGAAACTATGACATTTATTAAGTATAACAGAATGTCGGTATCCATTCTGCCGTATACGGTAAAGCCTCCCGAACTTGAGAACTGGATAAAAATGCTCCAGAATATTACATTCCAGACTATCCCCGAATTTTCTTCCTACGAATGTGCGGTCCTTCGGAGCGACCTTGACGAGGGCGAGGAAAAGGATATGATGAACGCTTTCAGATATATGCAGTTTTTGCATGAATCCTCCGATAAACGCGTTTCGTTCGATTTCGGCTATGACGGAGAAACAGCATACAATGTCCTGCGCGATGAGCTTACAAACGGAAATCCCGCCGTTATTTCGGTGGGAGGAACAGCTTATAACGCGGTAAGACTTCTCCGCGAATCGGAAAACACGAATAAATACGTGCTTGAAGCCTATAACTGCAATAATCCCGGAAAAACCGTATTTATAAAGCTTCTCCGCACCTATGTTTACGACGGAGGCGATACTCCCTACTGTCAGTACTCGGCAGAGATCGACGGAAAAGAGGTTTCACTTAAAGTTTACAAAAATGTTTGATACGACCCCGAAGGAAAAATTAATTTTCCTTCGGTTTTTTTTTGGAATAATCCCATGAAAAATGAAAGGTTAAGGCAGCACCGCGCATAGCTACGCACGGTACTGCCTGTTTTTTTATCAGTGTTTTCTGATATCCTGCACTATCTGCGTAAGCGGGAAACGCTGCGATTCAAGTATGGAGAATTTCAACATTTCTTCCGCAAAAGACTTTATATCCCCGGTTTGACCGTTATCTGCCTGAATTATTACATATGCGACTCTCGTGACACCGTTAAGCGATTTGTTCATTGTAATAACAGCCGCGCCGTCTTTTTTTTCTGCCGAATGATATTTGATACTTTCGTCCGAACCCAAAGAACAGCAATCCTTGCAGTAATCGAAAAGTTTATCGCAAACATTCTGATCGTCAACAGATATTACCGCATAATCAAATCCGCATTTTATATTACCGTCCGCATATAAATAAGGACTTAAATGCTTGGCAGCGATTTTTCCGATCCCGTATCTTACCGAACATATTTTATTGAAATCTGCAATTATTTTATCAGCAATACCCTTTAAATCGCTGACAGTGAACAAAAAACGATCCTTTATCTTGTATTCATAAAGAGCGCTGAGGATATTAGAAGCATGTTTCCAATTCAGCAAATCATTAAAGTAGGACTCTACCGTTTTCGGGATAACCGTGTCACTGATTATATTTACCGTTTCATCGGCGTAGAACATACAATTGCCCGCAGTATAAGAAAGCGCAAGGTAATAACCCCATATCTCATTATCTCCTCCCATACTGTCCGGTTCATTAATTTTCTCATCAAGCAGTTTTACGATATCTTTGTTTGATATGGTTGTTTTTACCGTATTTTTGCGGTTTTTATTCGCTTCTATAAGCTTATTTGCGGCTTGATTAAACCGATCTAACCGCTTTTCTTTTTTTTGCGGACTTCCGCTTATGCCAAGCTCTATTTCCTGAAGAAGATTTATGTTTTCGTAAAAATGATAACCCCATCCCGGAATAACAAAGGCGTCCTTTTCCCTGAAATTTGTAACGATCCCCTTCATAGACATATAGACCTCACCGGAACCGACTCTCGGAATCGATACATCTATTATTTCCGATTTAAGAGTTACTTTCTCCGCCACACCGTCTATTGTGATCGTATAGCTGCGTTTGCATACGAGCCTGTACAGAATAAATCCCGGAATGGTGTAATTCACGTAAACACACGCGGGAAATTTTTTATTATCAAAAACATTCATTTCAGGTTGGGTCTGTCTGTTGACAGCGGCTCTGTTATCGGCATTTTTGCTTGCCTCGACAGCGACAGTTACGTAATCGCAGGTCATGTATTCGTCGCCGATCCTCTCAACGCTGTTAAAGAATTCGTTTTCAGCTGCATCCGCGTCTTTTCCGATAACCTCAGAAACAATCTTTTTAATATTGCCGCAGTCCGAAATGCTTGTATCAAACATACTGCCGCCATAATCTTTGACAGTATCCTTCATTGCCTCAATTATCCTTTTGTCAATAACGTCTATTCTTGTATTCCAGTTATTATACGCATCGGCATTCGGAACAAACTGAAAATCAAAATCGCCCGTAAGCGGCTTATCTTCAAGAACGGAAATTGAATTTCCCCCTTTAAGATAAAAATTATTCATATATTTCGATATGATTTTATCGTTGAGAATCTTTTCGGAAAACGTTTTTGCGACATCCATGACGCGTTCGCTGTTTTTACTGATAAATTCAGCCGTTATTTCAGCTTCGATCTTTTGTTTTTGTTCATGAGTCATGTTTTTTCCTCCTTATAAATATCAGAATCCATATTTAAATTACCTGCGCGCAGCTTGTGAATATCTGCACAGTTTCATTATATCGCATATTGGAAAATACGGATCGATTCAGTCACGAATCGTTGATAATCCGTCAGAAATTACAAAAATACAGAGTTTCTCCGCAAATACTCTGTTACGATCCCAATAAAAGAACGCCGATTCTGTAATATTTCCTAATATTACCATCTGTGCCGTTTTTTATACAAAGCGTGACATTATTAAACAATAATACCGAATTTGCGATATAATGAAAATCGTCAGGAATAAAAACATTAAAAAGAGGTGAGAACAGTGGAAATAATAGTGTTTTCAGCAGACGAACACCGCGCAAAACAAATTAATCATCTGACGGACGATATTCTGAAAAACAACAAACAAATGAAGCATCTTTCTCTGCACTGGATGCTTCCCCGAAATCTTAACGAGCTGATTACCTGTCTTTCCGATAAGAAAACATACCTTATTATAATAGATATTTCCTGTATTGAATTATGGGAAAATGACATTATGATATTGTCAAAAAAATATAAGCAGATAGCTTTCTGCATAGTATCCGATTCATGCGAAAGCTTTGTCTGCGCCTATAACAGACTTAACAACAACCGTATTTACGGCTTTGTCAATTACAGATCAAAAAACCTTAAATCAACGCTCAGTGAGATCTTTATAAAAGTCCATAAAGAAATCTTTGTCATCTGCGGCGGAATTCTTGTCACAAAGGATAATATGCTGATCAAAGTGATCCCATTGTCGGATGTTTATTACATAGAAACGATAAAGCAAACTCACAACTGCACGATTTATCATAAAAACGGCACGGATAGGATAAGAGCCGATATATCAAAGCTTATACTTCAGCTTGATTCAAGATTTGAAGTTATCCGTTCTTCGACTATTGCAAATCTTTCGGCTGTCAGGTACATTAAAAACCGCGACCTGTTTTTTGATAACGGCTGCTTCTGTACGGTTACGGAACGTAATCTTGCAGTAATAAAACGACATATGTCCGAGCTTGCAATAATTTAGTTATTTTCATTTGTACAGTCCGTCAACGGGTAGTGCGCATATCCCGAAGGCTGTTTATATAAATCATCAAAATCAAAAGTTTTTGGAGGAATTAATTATGGCAAACACAGATCTTCACATCAGAGTTAAGAGCAAGCTGAGTACAACTCAGCAGGTGCTTCTTTATCAGGAAGCGGTCACTCTTAACGTAAAAAATTTCAAGGCTGCAGCATGGGAACATCAATACCTTGCTCCGGGTGCTCAGATGCGCGCTTTTCTTCCCAACAATATTTCAGTCGGTTCAATGGCAAGGATCGGACACGACGGAAAAGTCATGACAAAGCTTATCCCGGCAGAGTACAATACCTCTTGGGATATCTTTAACAACAACCACGCGCTTGACGTTCGCAAGAGCAGCGAACCCGCGCCAAGTCAGGATACGATCGAGATACACAACAAGAATTCCAGTACAAGCACGGCTGTTGTCGCAAAGAACGGCAAGCCTCTGTTTATGTGCGAAGTCCGTCCCGATTTTAAGCTGAACTTTTCAATTCATCCCAAGATCTATGTGGCGCTGAGCGATCTGGAAATAACCGATCCTTTCTTTGACGCTGCGACTATTTCAAGAAGTCCTGTGGAAATAGATTACGAAGGACAGGAGTATCTCACCATTACTCTTTCCGAGAACGAAAGCACGGGAGAAGTTACCGTTGATTACTCATTTGAAAAATTTGAAGAATAATAACGGTTCAGGGGTTTTATTCGACACTTAAAACGGCGCTCCGCGGATATCTCCGCAGAGCGCCGTCTTTATAAAAAACGAAATTATGGAGGTGATCAATATGACATCGGACTTCTTCTGCGAGGATAAGCTTATGAAACTCAATCCGAACCTTTATAAAAAATACATCTATTCCCTTTTCGCCGCGATGAACTTCCCTGACAAAAACAGCGGCATTTTCCCGGAATACGCAAATAACTGCCTTCTGCATAATGTAAATGTTTTGAATAACTGCAACAAGCTTATAGGCGATAATATTGAAATCATGAACTGCGGAGAAATATATGTTTTGCTTCTGAGTGCTCTGCTTCATGATTCCGGAATGGGAATCTCCGAAAATGATCTTCATGAATTCTGTTCCGATACTCAAATAAAACGGTATATTTCTCAAAATAGAATAACGGATATTCCGATAATCATCCGTGACCTGCATCATGAATTAAGCGGCTGCTTAATAAAAAAATACAGCTCGGCATTAAAGATACCCGATGAATTTGTATTCCCGATAATTCAGGGAGTTCGGGGACACGTACAGACAGATCTTGACGACGAAGAAGAATATCCCTGTTGTTTAATGGCGGGAGAATATAAGATTCGCCTGCCTTACATAGCCGCGATTATACGTCTTGCCGACGAACTCGATATCAAATCGGAAAATAATGTCGGTATCAACCTCACAAAAGGCGGCGTATCCGACAAATATAAACTGCTTAGCGGACGATTTTGCGGCTTTATCGAAGATTTAGTCATTACCGAAACCAAATGCATTGTATTTGTTAAAAAAAGAAAACTGCAAAGCAGTTCTTCCGATGTGTTTTCGGAGTGGATAGTAAGACTCAGAAGCGTTATCAATTACTCTTTCGGCATTGTGAACAGACGCACTCCGTTTGCGATGAAAAAACGCTTTGTGACCGTTGAGTACATATGATCACAGCAAAAAAATGCGGGGAATGATTTCCTCGCATTTTTTCTGCGAATTGTTTCAAAAACACCGCCGCAATACTGAATTTTCCTCTCATACACAGCAGCGGCGACTCATTATTCGCCTGTTCTCTCACACAAAACGGTCAGCGCGTCTTTGCTCAAGCCACGCAAAGACGCACCTAATCAAAGAGTTACGTTCAATATTTATTCTTCAGGTCAAATTCAGATCATATTTCAAATTTGCCGAAGTCATAATTTACATCGACTGCGCCGGTACTCTCGTTTTCGGAGAGAACAATTGTAAGATACTGCTGACCCTCGTAGTCAATGCCGACAGGATTTCTTGAGAGCGTTGCTGCGTCAAAGAAAGGATCTTTTATCTCCAAATCGCTGAGAGCAACGAATATCTTGGGGTGAAGCGCAAAGCTTACCTTGAAATCGGGACGAACATTGCACAGGAACAAGGGCTTGCCGTCCTTTGTTACAACAGCGGAGCTTGTAACTTTATTCTTGTTGTGAACCTCAATAGTACTCTGATCGGGCGCCGGCTCAGCGCTCCTTCTCACGTCGAGAGCATTATTGTTGCAGTAAATATCCCAGGCGGTATTGTACTCGGCGGGAAGAAGCTTTGTGGAGATCTTACCGTTGTGACCGATTCCCTCAAATGCGCCGATGCAAATATCCATAGGAAGAACAGCGTTCATTGTTGAACCGGGTGCAAGGTATCTGTGTTCCCAAGCCGCCGTTTTGAAGTTCTTAACGTTAAGTGTAAGCGCTTCCTGGTAAAGAAGAACCTGCTGGGTTGTTCCGAGCTTGCTCTTGACTCTGATGTTAAGATCTGTGTTTGACATAATAATTACCTCTTTCTCTGCGGTTATGTATGATATTCGGCTGCCGCAGTATGCCGATATTTTATTGAGCTGTCGGTTTCGGGTGCTTTAACTAAACAGGATAACTGTTTTTATCACTTTAATCAAGCTGAGATTGTCCTGTAATATTGTTTTTCCTCTGTCCGTTTCAGCTTGATTTAATTATATCACAGAATATTTTTTTGACAAAAAAAATGTCACATATCAACAAAAAGAAATCACAGAAAGAAATTTTTTACAAAAAAAGTTTAAAAAATAAATGTATTTGTTAAAATTAAACTAAATTTTTTGGGAATTTTTGGAACACGATTTAAATTATCATAACAAAATATTTGTTATATATTGTAAAATATATTATAGATATATAAAAAATTGGAAATTGTTTTTTCCGGAACTTAAAAAAATGTGTGGATATGCTCGCACAGAGCAAAAAAGAAAGGACAATAAAATAATGGAGATAATCGTGTCCTCATCGGACAACGCACGGTTTTCCAATCTCAGCCGCGCTGCAGACAGAATTACAGCAAAAAATCAGCTGAGACAGATTTCCCTGCATACAGAACGTCCCGAGACAATAGATGAACTTATCGGCATTGTCGGAAAGATCGAAAAAAAATCGGAAGGATGTATAATAATCTTTGACACGTTCAACAGAGAAAAATGGATAAGCGACGTCCGCAGACTGAAAACCGAACTGAGATCCGCAGTCGTATTTCTTGTTTCCGAAACTCCGTATGACGCTGTAAAGGTTATCAATCATAAACTTAACGTTTCCGCCTTTATTGATACCTCTTCGGAGGATTTTGAGGAAATAACCGAAAGCAGTATCATCGGCTTTGAAAATTCACGCGGCATATCATACGGCGGAATAGCAGCTTTGGGAGAATGCAAAGAAACAAAATACATACCGTTTGACGACATATACTTTATTGAGGCTGTCAAGTACAGTCATCTGCGTTGTATTCATTACACAAACGGAAGCGCTTATGTCAGAAAATCCATTTCCGAGCTGTACAAAGCTGCCGATACGAGATTTGAACGCACAAGAAATAACGTCATTGCAAATTTATCAATGGTAAAATCATTTTCGGGCAATGAGCTTTTCTTCGGAAACGGTCTGCACTGCGGAATTTCAAGAAATAATGTTCCGAAAGTAAAAAAAAGAATCGCGGAGGTTCAGAAGCTTACGCAAATCACAAAATAAAGACAGCGGCATTTTACGCCGCTGTTTCCGTAAATTTTAATTTTCAGCTATGCAGACGCCTTAAAGATGATAATCCCGAATGTGTGATGTATCCTCTCGAACCTCTGAACTCCCCTGCCCTTTCATCGGGCGCAAATCTTCTCGGAGCAACGATCGCGGAGACCGTCTCGGAGACGGCGCGGCGATCGTCGCCGTTTTCGCGGACAAAAACAAGAAATATCTTTCCGCCGACTACTCGGAGGAATTCTCCCGCCGAGGACAGCATAAGCAGAGATATTGAGCTTATCGGCGTCAAAGCATACTGTGAAAAAAAGAGACGGGCAAAACGCCTGTCTCTTTTCTTATTTCGATTTATAATACAGCATACAGTGACAAAAGCCCTCAAAATCGGGATCGGCTATCCGCTCTCTGAACTCCCTGCAGATACATTTCGTATCCTCACTGCGTTTCAATACGCACGGGCAGTAGCCGCCGCTTCGTTTAAGACCTTCCTTTACGGTTCTGACGATCTCCTCATCGGGATTATATGTTACCTTCATAATACTTCACACATTCGCACAGGAAAGAGCTTTTTCCGGATAATTACCGTTCTGCCCGCTCCTTGCTTTTATGACGTTGAGAGTAATATCCTTTTCTATCTCAAACGGCAGAAGATCGTAAATATCTCTTTTTTCGTCAATTCCGTCGTAAACCTCGATAAGCCGCAGTCCTTTTTTGCAAAGCTCGAATACACAGCGCTCGGTTATGTACAATACTCTCTGCTTATTTTCAAGAGCGCGCTTCGCGGAAAAGCTTATGCTGTTTATTTTATCCACGAATTTAGGTATCTTACCGTTGCGGCGAAGAACTACCTTTCCGTTTTCCTCCGCTACGTCAAGTCCTTTTGTGTTGAATGTAAGACAGAACACAACAGTGTGCGTTTTTGCGGTGATATTCGCAAAGCCGCCTATACCCGAAAAAGCGCAGGGACCGCGGTGAGAATTAACGTTTCCGTATTTGTCTACCTCAAGCGCTCCCATAAAGCAGATATCAAGTCCGCCATTGTCGTAAAGATCAAACTGGTTTGCCATATCATTCATGGAAGCCGCGCCTATCATCGCTCCGAAAACCGTTCCCGACGCGGGAAATCCGCCAACCCCGCCCGATTCCACGGTCAGAGTAACCTTATCGAGCATACCGCTCATTCTCGCGAATCTCGCAACATTTTCGGGAAGTCCTATCCCGATATTTACGATATCATCGGCTCTCAGCTCCAGTGACGCACGTTTACCGATAATATCCCCCGCAGGATTTACAACGGATTTCGTTGAGGTTCGTTCATCGAGCATTTCATTCCAGTCCTGCCACTGGGAATACGGTATCTCGAAGTTGCCCGTAAGCGATTCAAATGCCGCGTGACGAGGTTCCGGCTCAACCATGACTATAGCGTCCACAAGACAGCCGGGAATAATGGTATTTCGCGGACGGGACGGAGTGCTTACAACTCTGTCCACCTGAACGATAACTTTTCCGCGGTTTGCCTTTACCGCCTGACAGATAGAAAGCGCGTCTCCCGAAAGATACATATCGTCAAAGGAAACATTTCCCTTTCTGTCGGCGGCAGTTCCCTTGATGAGTGCGACCGTCAGCTTCGGAAGAGTATAGTAAAGAAATTCCTCGCCGTCAACCTCGACGATCTTTACAAGATTTTCATCATGCGAGATATTGTTTATTCCGGGTCCGTCAATGCGCGGATCAACGAAAATATCCAGTCCGACCTTTGACAAAGCCCCCGGAAGTCCTCCCGCCTGAGCGCGAATTGCATGAGATATGCAGCCGAGAGGAAGATTATACGACTCGAATCTGTCCTCCAAAACAAGCTTCTTTGTGCTTAACATTGCTCCGAAATGACCGCAGATAAGCTTATTTACGGCGCCGTCTCTTATGTAGCCCTCGGCGTTGCGGTTTTCATCCCACACGCCGAAGCCCGCGCTCGAAACCATTGTAAGACACGCGGGAGAGCCTGTATTCTTATATCTTCTGTAAATTGCCTCATGAAGCTCTATCGGATTTTCTATTCCGACAAACGAGTTGACGCAGATGACGTCACCGTCTTTTATAAGCTCCGCTGCCTCATCGGAAGTCATTATTCTGAACATTGTCATTCCCCTTAAAAAGTATATTTTTTCTGAAAACCGCTGATAACGCATTTACCCCATAAAACTCATAAGCCTTGCTACGATAAGTCCTCCGCCCGTTCCGATGACATAGCCCAGAAGCGCCATTATGATACCCACGGGAACAAGCGCACTGCTGTACGTTCCCGCAAGTACGGGAGCGGTAGCTGTTCCTCCGATATTTGCAAGAGAAGCAACCGCACAGGTGAATATATCAAGCTTCAGAAGCTTTGCAAGAACTATCATCAGAGATACATGGACAAGAAGTATCACAATACCCGCAAGAAGCCACATAGGAGCGTTTCCAACGCTTCCGAGATCCGCTCTTGAAGCTATCAGTGCAATAACAATATAAAGAAGCACGTTTGATATCTCTTCCGTACCCTTTATTTCCCCGAAGGGAGTAAGCGCAAATCCCACTCCAAGCACCGTGACGATAAGCACGGTCCATGTCGACTTGTCAAAGAACGTAAGACTTGCTCCGATCATACCGCCGAGCTTTGAGGAAACAGCCGAAACAAGAAGTCCCGAACCCATAAGGACAGCAATATTCTGCCATGTAAGAGGTCGTGTATTTGCCTTCGCTTCCTCTTCGAGAGAAGCTCCCACCTCGTCTATCGTTTTTGTTTCGGCCTTTGTCCACTTGTTGAAAGCGTCGGAAAATCCGATAGCCCACAGCAAAAACATAACGTAAAGAGCGGCGCAGATAGAATCCATTACGAGCGTGTATGCCATGGAAGCTTCGTCCACATCAAGCGCCGCCTGAATGGCAAGCATGTTTCCGCCTCCGCCCATCCAGCTTCCGCATAATGCCCCCAGTGATTTCCACGCCTCCGCTCCCAGAAAATCATGAAATATTGCGTAAGATAATACAAATCCGAGTCCGATCGACAAAGTCGCCGAAAAGAATCCGATAAGCATTTTCGGACCGAGCTTTATTATCTTTCTCAGATCACACCGCAAAAGCATAATAAACAGCATGGCGTACAGAAGAGGATTTTTCAGTGCGCCGTAAGCGTCTGCCGTTGATTCGATATCCCACAGCTTCACCGTGCAAAGGAGCATAAGACCGAGATAGATAAGAACAATGGGAGGGGCGAATCGAAAGAATTTCCCGGCTGTTTCGCCCTTGAATATTTTAGGCAGATTTACAAGAACAGCCGCGATAAACACAAGCGCGGCGATATACATAAAACCGTCTTTTATCATATTATCAATTTTTTCCTTTATTTTAATTTTTCAAGCAGTCTCAAAAGATAATCATAGCACCTTGCCGCCGAGGAAACATCGAGTCTTTCCGACACGGTATGGGCATTTTCAATATCGGGACCGAACGAAATAATATCCGCTCCCTGTATTTTCGACGAAAGTATCCCGCATTCAAGTCCCGCATGAAGCGCCGAGATACCGATATTTTCACTGAAAAGCTCCCTGTATGTCTCCGCTGCGGTTTCTCTGAGCGGTGAATACTTTCTGTATTCCCATGCGGGGTAGTCGGAATAAAACCTTACATTTCCATGAAGATATTCAAAGAAAGAGCGAAGCTTATGCGCATATTCCGCCTTTTCGGAATCGGAATTGCTCCTCACAAGATATTTTAGCAAAAGCTTTTCTTTGCGGATAACAGCCGTACCCAAGTTCATTGAGGTTTGTACCATTCCCCTGATATCTGCGCTCATTTCCATAATTCCGTCGGGAGCGTGAATAAGCGAGAAAATGATTTTCTCGGTTGACAAATCGTCCGCAAGGAGAGCCGCTCCTTCGGTTTCTTTTGCGAATATTTCAAGAAACTTCTCATTTTCGCGGTTTTCATTTTTTATTTTTTGTAAAAACCCGCTTATTTTTGAAAGAATCGTCTCCGAGTCTTTTTTCATGCAGAAAACTGTTGCGGCGGCGTTCTTTGGGATAATATTTTCCTTGGTTCCTCCCGATAAAGAGGAGATTTTTAACCCGAAAGTCCGGTTCAGCTCGCATAACAGTCTCCCAAGGAGAGTTATCGCGTTTCTGCGGCGTTTATCGATATCAACTCCCGAATGTCCTCCCATAAGACCGCTTACGGAGATTTCGATAAAGACCCCCTTTTTGTCGGACGATATCATGGAAAGCGGTATCTCACATTCCGCGCGGATGCCGCCCGCGCAGCTCACGGTGAGAATCCCCTCTTTTTCGGAATCGAGATTGATAAGCCTTTTCCCTTTTAATAGAGAACCGTCGAGAGCCGATGCTCCCGTCATTCCCGTTTCCTCGCCCACTGTGAAGAGAGCCTCTATCGGCGGATGAGAAATCTTTTCCGAATCAAGCACGGACAGAATATAAGCTATGGCGATCCCGTCGTCCGCTCCGAGAGTTGTTTTTTCCGCCCGGATATATTTTCCGTCCGTGACGGGAATAACGCCGTCTCTTTCCATATTCCCAACATAGTCGTCGGTTTTTTCGCATACCATATCGAGGTGTCCCTGCAATATCACGGGAGCGCTGTTTTCGCGGCCCTTTGTGCCGTTCTTGCGAATAATAACGTTTCCCGCCTCGTCAAGGTAATGCGACAGTCCGCGTTTTTCCGCAAAATCCGCACAGAAACGCGATATTTCTTCAGTATTTCCCGAACCGTGAGGTATACCGCATATTTTCCCAAACCAAAAAAATACGTCCGCAGGCTTTAAATCGGTGATTTTCAGGTAATTCCCCTCCGCTTCTATAAATCACTGATATTTATCTTTCCTCATTTTTTTTAAAATAATCACACGGGATTAACATGGATCATAATGTGTTTTATATCGGTAAAATTTTTTTCAACGTCCTCGTGTATTCTTTCGGCTACGGCATGAGAATCAGTAAGAGTCATATTTCCGTCCATAGCTATTTCAAGGTCAACGTATATCCTGCTGCCGAATGTCCTGCTGTGGAGAACATCAACGCTTACGTTTTCATTTCGTGAAACAATAAAATCCCTGAGTTTTTTTTCAAATTCTTCTCCGCAGGAGGTATCGAGCATTTTGGATACCGCATCCTTAATTATATCGACCGATACTTTTAGAATAAACAAACAGATAACAACGCTTGCGATACTGTCCATTACGGGGAAACCGAGCATTGCCCCGCCTATGCCGATAAGCGAGCCTACGGAGGAAAAAGCGTCGGAACGGTGGTGCCAGGCGTCCGCCATAAAAGCGGGCGAATTTATCATTTTTGCGTAATATTTCGTATATCGGTACATTCCCTCTTTTGCGGCGATGGAAACGACCGCAGCTATGAGCGCAACGGGCCTCGGAACTTCAAGAGCGGCGTAATCTCCTGAAAAAATGTTGCCGAGTCCCGCTTTCCCCACTCCAAGACCCGTAACAAGGAGCACAAGTCCCAGAAGCATAGACGCGATGGTTTCAAGTCTTTCATGACCGTACGGGTGTTCCTTATCCGCTCCGCGTTTTGAAAGTCTGACGCCGATGACCGCGATTACCGTGGTAAGAACATCCGAAAACGAATGAATGGCGTCGGAGATCATAGCTCCCGACTGACCCAGAATTCCCGCAGTTATTTTAAATATGGATAAAACGGCGTTTCCGACAATGCTTACAAGCGATATTTTTTTTATTACGTTTTTTTCTGACACTGTTTTTTTCGGTGTTTTCATAATAAGCGCTTCCTTTCATACCTTAACTGTGAGTATAAAAAACCACATCTGCGAAACAATCAAATAGTCCCGCAGATGTGTAAACACTATCCGCTGTCAACAATGCCGAAAACGGCATTTTACGACCCGGCTTCATAAGCAGCGCTTATCGCCTGTTCAGTTTGTACTGTTTATATCCTTTTCGGAGTATTTGCGGTGCAAAGAGATTTTTATATATTTTGTGACCCGCGCAATTCCGTTTGAGCGGCGTCATTATAGGTATCATATCATATTATATTCGATTTGTCAAGAGCCGTGACGTTTTTTCTTTCGTCATAATCAACAAATTTCAATATTCGGTATATTTATCGTCAAGTCTTGCGTCGTAAGCGGTAACGTACATTTCCTCGGAGATAAGAGTCAGCTCCGATATTATTTCGTTTATCCTTTCGGAGGAGGAAAGCGAAGCTTTAATATCCGCTTCAAGCTTATAAATTCCCTCCGCGGCTTTTTCGAGTACGGCGGATATTTTCCGCATCCTGTCAAAATCAAGCGAATCATACGAACGTGAAAGCCTTATTACATTTTCAAGAAGAACCAGAACAGCTCCCGAAAGATCCATAATATCTTTTTCCGATTTATTTATCGCTTCGTTTTTTCCGCGCAGATCGTTTATGTAAAACAGTATTTTACTCGAATAGCCGCTGCATTCCGCCGCAGCGTTTTCAAGCCTTTCGCGAATCTTTAAAAGCTCCCGCCCGCCGAGATTTTCGGGAGACTCGCCGCAGAAAACGCAGCTTTCGTAAACATCCGCCCCGTGATAGATCGCGTTTGCCAATTCCATGCAGGTTTTTCTGCCGCAAAGACCGCAGTTGATATTTTTTTCCTTTTTGGTATTTTTCCCGAGATTTCCGAAAATTTTCTCAAGCTTTTTCTTATTCGGAATATCCTCCTCGCCTATTTTGGAATAATCCTCCATAAATGTTTCGGGAGTAAACGCTTCATCGAATCTGCGGAAAGGCTTGTCATCGGAAAGGATGGTCTTTAATGCGCTTTCTTTTTTTCTGTAAACGGGAATGTGCTTTGCCGCCTCGGAAAGAAACATCGGATTATCCGATTCGGTACATCTTCCGATACAGCCGCCTTTACATGAATAGGGCGCCAAAATATCGGGGAGATTCTTCTCGTTTTCCCTGCAAAACAGATCTATATATTCGTAAGCCCTGTCGATCCCGTCCGCTGAATAGACCGACGCGTTCTCTCCCGAAGAATTCACCGCGTCACGAAGTCCGAACGGCATACAGAGATTTATATCGGTTTTTTCGGAGTATTCGTCAAAATGAAAAGAGCCGAATCTCGCGTAGGGAGAATTTTTTTCAAGCTCTATTCTGTGAGCTTCAAAGTATTCCCCGAATCTGTCTGCGGCGAGAACATAGTCAAAAGTCTCGCTGCTCGGCGTTTCCGCCATACACGGAGCGATTGCAAAGATAACATCGTCCCACTTGATAAATCTTCTGACATACACAGCCGCGCACCCAAGAGGACTGTAAACGGGAGACAATCTTGAGGAACGCGGAGAATTATATATTTTTGTGTAGCTCGCCGCTGCGGGACAGACCGATGAAACAACGCTCTCATGACCTGATTTTTCCCTTGCGCGCAGCAAAGCCCAGATATGTATCTCCGCGCCTATTTCGCTGTTAAAGACCTTAACTCCTTCATTCTGCAAAAAATAGAGCATACCCTTCCATGTTTCGGGATATATCGTTTTTATTGCGGGAGAAACGACAACAGCGGCGCGTTTTTTCTTTATAAAACGGAAAAAAAACGAGACATCATCGTGATATTCTCTTGCTCCGCTCCCGCAGACAGTCAGACATTCACCGCATCGCAGGCATTTTTCAGGATCAAGACTCACCGAAAATCCCTTTTCCTTCGAGTAACTGACAATATTCGCAAGCGGCGCGGGGCAAACCCTGACACATTTTTTGCATCCCGTACATTTTTCCGGGTCGACGGTAATAATATCTTTCAAGCGTTTTCCCCCCCGTTTTTATCATTTGCCTTTATTATATTATAGTCAACGGCATTAAAAATTTGACTTGAAGTCAAGCAAAAATTTGCATATATGATTTTTGCACAGACTGAAAGCACAAATTTTAATGTCGTTTACTATAATGAACGGCTGTAAAATGTTCGGATGAGCTTATCAAAAAATCTCCTTAATCATCGGTTTAAGGAGATTTTTTCGCACTATGCACTATATAGCGCGGTCAGTTATTCAGTCTCGCGGCTGAACATGATTTTATTTACTTTCCGAAGCTTCCTGTTCGGGGATCGGTTCTTCATTTTGTTCTTGCCCTTCGGAATTTTTTTCCGCTTCTTCTTTTGTTTCTTCGGGAGAAACCAAAGGCACGTCAGGCTTTTCCTCTTCCATAACTCCCCTGCCGTAAACTCTTGTATGAAGCTCATCAAGAGTTTTTTTTGCGGAATCGGGAAGCTTATCCCATACCGATTTCGCGTCCGAAAAATAAGCGATGATATCGGGACTGACTATCTTTGAATTGGGATCGTATCTGATATACGACCAGTTACGGTTGATTATTTTAAGCACATAGTTTTCGGTATTATCCTCAAGCTCCAGTTTATACTCGCTGGGACGGGGAAGATTGTAGAGATAGTATGGCTCCAAAGCAATAAGTTCATCAAGAAGTCTCGACACATTGGCTTGTTTTTTAAAGAACAGCGCAACCTTCGGCACCTGTTCAAACCCCGATATCTCGTCGTTAATTTTTTTCATGCGCTTGCTGACGTAAACCTTTGTCATATTCATAAGGAATTCTTCCGAAACCTCAAGTTTTTTTTCATTGATCCCCAGAACAATATTCTGGAGAGCTATCTTATCAGAATTACCTTTTTTACTGAAAATACTCATATTAACCCATACTCCAAACCGAGTGAAAAATGCGGAATATCAATATAATGTTTCAAGAAGCTTTTTCTTTTCCGCCGAAAATTCTTCTTTTGTGATAAGTCCCGAATCAAGCATTGATTTCAGCTTCTTTACACGTTCCTCAAAATCCTCAAGGGATGTATCGTTTGTGACTTCCGTAGAAAAGTCGATATGCACATTCTTAACCTCAGGGACCTCGCTGTCGGAAGAGACAGCGTTTTCTTCCGATTCCTCCGCTGCTGTATCTGCAACCGTTTCATCGCTGATATACGCGTCCTCGGCGGCGATTTGCGCGGGTTCAGCGGCAATTTGCGCGGGTTCGGCAGTGATTTGTGTGTCCTCGGCGGCGATCTGTGCGGGTTCGGCGGCTTCCGAAGCAGGTTCGGTTTTATTGACTGTCCGAACATTTTCGATTTCCGCAGCAGTTTCTTCCGCTTCGGGCAGGATATTGATTTTTTCTGTCTCTTCAAGCTGCAAAAGGGCATCCGCCTTTTCCTCCGGCATGATCTTTTCAACGGTCTTATGATGAGATTTGGGAATAAAATCCATTCGCTCAATGGGGATCTGTTCATCGGTGATACGGGCAGTGCCGCCGGTCATATCGGAGATAAGCTTGCTTGCGTCGATAACTTCGGGAAGTTCATCTATCTCAGGTTCGGTTCTGACGCTCTCGTAAGGCGTAAAATTATTCATATCCTCAAGAACGATCCGCTCCGTAATGCCTTCCGCCGCCTCGCTGTCGGGTCTTCTCTCTGACGAATCAAAGCTTCCGCCTATCTCGTCAAGGTATTTCGCGGCGTTTTCTTTTCCGCCCGTGATCGGCGGAAAAGCAGGATTAAGGAAATCATCGTCAAACGAATCGTTAAGCTTGAGAAGATCCTCAATAGTAACCTTGGGGCGACCGTTTTCACCTGCTTCAGCAACGGATTTTTTCTCGGAAATATCCGCTTCCTGCAGCGTTTCGGGAACGGCGGGAACGGGTTCGGGTATCT
The DNA here is from genome assembly GCA_964501705.1 of uncultured Ruminococcus sp. Taxonomy (GTDB): domain Bacteria; phylum Bacillota; class Clostridia; order Oscillospirales; family Ruminococcaceae; genus RGIG4694. The sequence goes on from CAZCUQ010000004.1 coordinate 42,867, forward strand.
TCGCTGACGCAGCGAAAGTCTTTTCGGGCTTAACGGGAGCTTCTTCCGTATGTACCGATGTTTCTGCGGACACAGCGGAAATTTCTTCCGCTGTTGGCTCTTCTGTCTTTGCGGGTATAGCTTCTGTCTTTGCTTCATCAGTCACCGAGGAAATATTTACGGGTGCCGAAGCATTTTTTTTCGGAACGGGGATACTGTTGAAGAAATCATCGTTATTCACAACGCTTCCCGTAAAGGAGTTCTCGCTTTTATGCTGAGCCTCAGTGATCTCAACCTGCACGGGAGCTTTGGGAACAGCTTTGGACTTCGTTGCCTTGGCAAGATTTTCAACGCGTTTTCTGACGCTTCCGAATCCCTTCATTATATCTCCGCCTATATCCTTGCCGAGATCCTTGATATTTTTGGGAGAGCTGTCCCTGATACTTTGCTGGTAAGCATTCTCGGCAAGAACAGCCGCCACCGCTTCGGACGCGGCCTTTGTCATCTCGGCGGCAGCGTTTGCAACTACGGCATTGCCCGAATTGAGAGCGGAAGAAGTAACTGCGGGCTTATGAACGCTTTCCTTCATTTTATTGCGCTTATCGGCTGCTTTTTCTCTCAGCGATTCTATTTCTTCCGCAGCTTCTTCGGCATTTTTTATTCCCGGAATAACTATTCTTTTTCTCACAAGAGTACCCTTTGTAACCTTGTCGCACTGGACATAAACCACGCCTTTTTTCTGATTATCTCCGGTATAAACCTTGGAAATTTCATCGAACGAGCAGGAAAATCTTGTATAAACGGGATCGCCTTCAATGGTACCCGTCTGCTCCACAATATAAGCAAGACCGTAGATATGTTCGGCAGTAACGGTCAGATTGACGTCCTGAGGCTTAGCGAACGCGTTTTCCTTAAATGTGCCCTCATAAGATGCTATTTTTTTTTCGTTGTAAATGCTCGACTGATTGCTCATAATCCATAACTCCATTCGCCTTTATTTTCATGAATAAAATATTATGTTCTGAGAACTGCTTTTAACTTTCTGATACATCTCTGTTAATAATTATAACATAGATATGAGATTAA
>CAZCUQ010000005.1:0-35524 GCA_964501705.1 uncultured Ruminococcus sp.
GCACGGGAAAGGGCAACGATCAGGTGAGATTTGAACTTACAATAAAGGCTTTCGCTCCCGAAATGGAAATAATCGCTCCGTGGAGAGAATGGGATATCATGTCCCGCGACGAGGAGATCGACTACGCGGAGGCTCATAATATCCCGCTTAAAATAAACAGAGAAACAAATTATTCAAAGGATAAGAACCTCTGGCATATCTCCCACGAGGGAATGGATCTCGAAGATCCCGCAAACGAACCTCTTTACAATAAGGAGGGATTTCTGGAGCTGGGCGTTTCCCCCGAACAAGCTCCCGATACTCCGACTTATGTGACTATTCATTTTGAAAAAGGTATTCCCACGGCTGTTGACGGAAAGGAGACCGACAGCGTTTCCCTTATCGAAAAGCTTAATGAACTCGGCGGGAAAAACGGCATAGGCATCGCGGATCTCGTTGAAAACCGTCTCGTCGGAATGAAGTCGAGAGGCGTTTACGAAACTCCCGGAGGAACGATTCTCTATCACGCTCATGAGGTTCTCGAAACCATAACTCTCGATAAGGCAACGGCTCATTATAAGCAGAAGCTCGCAATAGATTTCGCGGAGCTTGTATACGACGGTCAGTGGTATACTCCCCTCAGAGAAGCAATGTCCGCATTCGTTGATTCCACTCAGGAAACCGTTACGGGCGATGTTAAATTAAAGCTTTACAAGGGAAATATCATCAATGCGGGCGTAACGTCTCCCTATACTCTTTATGACGAGGAAGTCGCGACATTTGACGAGGATCATGTTTACAATCAGGCGGACAGCGCCGGATTTATAAATCTCTTCGGTCTTCCCATCAAGGTAAAGGCTGTTCTCGATGCCAAGAGAAACAAATAATCTCTCTGAAAGCTTTCTCCGAAACGGCGGAAATAGGATTGACAACCGATAAAAATTTTTATCGGTTGTCAATTATCGTTTTAACAGAATAATTTAAAAAAACAGGAAATAATAAATTCAGTGAAAAAAAGACAGGAGAAATAAAATGAAGATATTAAAAAAAATAACGGCGTTCTTTGTCTGCCTCCCGATAATGCTGATGGTCTCCGCGTGCGGAGAAGAAAACGAATACGAACATCTTAAAACGGATATCGTCGGAATGTGGATGGACGAGGGCGGTCCTTCGGTCGAGGATAATCAGATTTTCGGGAAAAGTCTTGTGTTTTATGAATTTACTTCCGATAATAAGATCTACTATCATTATGTAAACAATACTCTTCAGCCGGGAACGATCTCCGATGCCGCGCAGGAGGGCGGTCTTTATCATTTCGAGGATAATATTTTCGTTTTTGACGCAAATAATACGGGAGCGCTCGTCACAATCGAGGGAGATACCCTGATAATGTCCAACAATACGGAAGAAACAAGATATACAAGAGTTTCGGTCGCCGATGCTGCGGGATATTCGCTTGTGTATAAGGATACGGGGCTTTTGAGAGAACAGAATATTCTTATGTACGGCGAAGAATATGTGCTTTATTCCGAATCGGAAGCGGCATCGCTGTCCGAGGAAGCCGCAGAAGCGGAACTCTCAGCGTCCGAATCAAGTACGGATACAAGTGCGCCCGAGGACGAAGAAAGCGGCGGGACGGTTCCGTCCGAAGAAACAATATCCGAAAGTACAGCGGAAGGAGAATAATTATGGCTAAGATGATGTGGGCGGGAAGGTTTTCGGGGGAAGCCGACCCGAGAGTAAATGATTTCAATTCGTCGATTTCCTTTGACGCAAGAATGTACAGACAGGATATCAAAGGCTCCGAGGCTCATGCGAGAATGCTCGGAACACAGGGAATTATCGATAAGTCCGAAAGTGAAAAAATTATCGCGGGACTGGAGGGAATCCTGTCCGATATCGAATCGGGAAAGCTCTCCTTCGACCCCGACGCGGAGGATATCCATATGTTTGTTGAGGCTGTTCTTACAGAGCGTCTCGGTGATACGGGAAAAAGACTTCACACCGCAAGATCGCGAAACGATCAGGTCGCGCTTGATATAAGACTCTATCTTCGCAGCGAGTGCGAAGAGGTGTCTGAGCTTGTATTTGAACTTCTCGAAACTGTAATTTCCATGGCGGAGGAGCATCTGTATACCGTAATGCCGGGATATACTCATCTCCAGAGGGCGCAGCCCGTCACATTTGCTCATCATCTGGGAGCGTATGCCCAGATGTTTTCCCGCGACCTTGAAAGACTCCGCGACGCAAAGGAAAGAATGAATTTCTGCCCTCTCGGAAGCGGAGCTCTTGCTTCGACCACTTATCCCATAGACAGAAAGATGACGGCAGAGGAGCTGGGCTTCACCGATATTACATACAACAGTCTCGACGGAGTTTCCGACAGAGATTTCTGTATAGAGATATGCTCCGCGATATCTATCCTGATGATGCACCTTTCGCGTTTTTCCGAGGAGATAATTCTCTGGAGCTCAAGCGAATTCAAATTCGTTGAATTATCCGACGCTTTTTCCACGGGTTCGTCAATAATGCCGCAGAAGAAAAATCCCGATATCACCGAGCTTATAAGAGGAAAAACCGCAAGAGTGTACGGAGATCTGAATACTCTTCTGACAATGATGAAAGGACTCCCTCTCGCGTATAACAAGGATATGCAGGAGGATAAGGAAGCGATTTTCGACGCGATAGATACGGTGAAGCTCTGCATTACGACATTCATTCCCATGCTTTCCGACATGACCGTAAATAAGGATAATATGAGAAAAGCCGCGGCGGGCGGATTCATAAACGCCACCGACTGCGCGGATTATCTGGTTAAAAAAGGACTGCCGTTTCGAGACGCTTATAAGATAACGGGAACTCTTGTTGCGCTCTGCATAAAGAAAGAAACAACTCTCGAAGAGCTTCCCATAGAAGAATATAAAAGGATATGCCCCCATTTTTCCGAGGACGTTTACGACGCGATAAATCTCGATACCTGCGTTATGCAGAGAAAAGCGGACGGAGGCCCCGCTCCCGAAGCTGTCACGGTACAGCTTGAAAAATTAAAGGCTAAGATCAGAAAAATGTGAAAAAAAAGAGGAAATAATCATGTCAGTCAAAGTATTTATAGACGGGGAAGCGGGAACAACAGGTCTTAAAATAAAAGAAAGATTCAATGGCCGCGATGATATCGAGCTTTTGCGGATCCCCGACGAAAAGCGGAAAGACCCCGATACAATAAAAAAATTCATAAACGATTCGGACTATACTTTTTTATGTCTGCCCGATGAAGCGGCAAAAGAAGCGGTCGGTCTTGTCACAAACGAAAACGTTAAGATAATCGACGCTTCAACGGCTCACAGAACGCTTGACGGCTGGGCTTACGGCTTTCCCGAATTATCGGGCGTTCACAGGGAAAAAATAAAAAATTCAGGGAGAACTGCCGTTCCGGGATGCTACGCGAGCGGATTCAACGCGGTAATGTATCCTATGGTAAAATCGGGGATATGCGCTCCCTTTCAGCCCGTTGTATGCCATGCTGTATCGGGCTACAGCGGCGGCGGAAAAAAGCTTATCGCCGAATATGAAAACGAAAACAGAGATGAAAAATATGATTCCGTCAGACAGTATGCAATGGGAAAAACTCATAAGCATATCAAAGAAATGATGGCGGTGTCGGGGCTTTCCTATCCTCCCGTATTCTGTCCGATGACTGCTTCGTTTTATAACGGAATGGTCGTAAATGTTCCTCTTCTGCTGCGTACTCTCGCAAAGAAGATAACTGCGGCGAATGTTCATGAAATGCTGTCGGAGCATTACAAGGACGAATATTTTGTAAAGGTAATGCCGTTTAACGCCGAGGGTATCCCCGAAGAAACAGCTCTTTTTACAAACGAGCTTGCCGGCACGAATTTCCTTGAGATCTTCGTTTACGGAAACGATGATTACGTTCTGTTATCCTCCCGTCTCGATAATCTCGGAAAAGGCGCAAGCGGCGCGGCTGTTCAGTGCATGAACATCATGATGGGAATTGACGAAAAAACAGGACTGATCTGATGCGCGGGCGCATAGTATAAAGCTTACGTATGAAAGAAGAATTATAAATGGAAGAAAAATTTAAAATAACAGACGGCGGAGTATGCGCCGCAAAAGGCTTTAAGGCTTCGGGAGTGTACTGCGGAATAAAACAGTCAATGAACCCCGACGGAAACGATTCTCCCTTGAAAGAAAAAAAGAACGATATAGCAATGATCTTCTGCGATAAAATGTGTAACGCCGCGGGAGTTTATACACAAAATAAAGTAAAGGGCGCTCCCGTTGTAATTACAAAGAAGAATCTCGAAAAATCGGGAAATAAAGCGAGAGCTGTTATAGTAAATTCGGGAAACGCAAACACCTGCAGCGCCGACGGCGAGGAAAAAGCAGTCAGAATGTGTGTTCTCACCGCCGAGGCTCTCGGCGTAAAGCCCGAAGAGGTCATCGTTGCGTCAACGGGAGTTATCGGACAGGTCCTTCCCATAGAGCCTGTTGAAAGGGCTGTTCCCGAACTTGTGAAAAAACTCTCCTATGACGGAAATATTGAAGCGGCGACAGCTATCATGACTACCGATACCGTTAAAAAAGAATATGCCGTTGAATTTACTGTCGGCGGGAAAAAATGCGTTATCGGCGCAATGGCAAAGGGCAGCGGAATGATCCGCCCGAATATGGCTACGACTCTTAATTTCATCACCACCGATTGCAGTATTTCCTCCGGGATGCTACAAAGGGCTTTGTCCGACATAGTTAAAATAACCTATAACTGCCTCTCGGTGGACGGTGATGAATCCACGAACGATACCTGTGTTATCATGGCTGACGGTATGGCGGAAAATCCCGAAATAGTCTCCGACGGAAGAGACTATGAAACCTTTAAGGCGGCTTTATATCAGGTGATGGCAAATCTTACAAGAATGCTCGCAAAGGACGGCGAGGGAGCGACCAAGCTTCTCACCTGTATCTGTTCGGGAGCGCCCGATCTCGATACCGCGATAATTATCGCAAAGAGCATTATCGGCTCATCGCTTGTGAAATGCGCAATGTTCGGAGCGGACGCCAACTGCGGAAGAATATTATGCGCCGCAGGGTATGCAAATACTGACTGCGATGTGAATAAAGCGGATGTTTATTTTTCTTCAAAAGCGGGAAAGATCATGGTCTGCCGTGACGGGCTGGGACTTTCCTTTGACGAGGAGCTTGCGAAAGCCGTTCTCTCCGAGGACGAGATCGAAATAGATATCGAGCTTCATATGGGTACGGAAAAAGCGACCGCATGGGGATGCGACCTTACGTATGACTATGTAAAAATCAACGGCGACTACAGATCTTAATTTAAAAGGGGCTATGTAAAAATGAAACGGGAAATAAGCGAAACAAAAATTGACAATGATATCCGCTCAAGGGTGCTTATAGATTCTCTGCCGTACATACAGAAATACAGCGACAAGATAGTCGTTATAAAATACGGCGGCAACGCCATGACAAACGATGAGCTTAAAAACGACGTTATGAGCGATATCGTGCTTTTGAATCTTGTCGGGATAAAAACCGTTCTGGTTCACGGGGGCGGTCCCGAAATAAATCAGATGCTGAAAAGAGTGGGTATCGAAAGCAAATTCATAAACGGACTCCGATACACCGATGAGGATACCGTCGATATCGTTAAAATGGTGCTTGCGGGAAAGGTCAACAAGGAGCTTGTGTCTCTTTTGCAGCTTCACGGAGGACGCGCTCTGGGACTGTGCGGGATCGACGGGAAAATGATACACGCTCATAAGCTTGAAGCGGAAAACGATCTCGGATTTGTGGGAGAAATTGATTCCGTCGATACGTCTCCCGTGACGGACGCTCTTGAAAAAGGATATGTTCCCGTAATTGCAACGGTAGCCTGCGACGATAACGGCACGGTATACAACATAAACGCCGACACTGCCGCTTCGAGAATAGCCGCCAAGCTCGGTGCGGAGAATCTTGTTCTTATGACAGATATCCCCGGTCTTTTGAAGGATAAGGACGATCCGTCCACGCTAATTCCGCAGATTCAGGTAAGCGAGGTCCCTTTTATGAAGCGTCAGGGAATAATAAGCGGAGGAATGATACCCAAGATCGAATGCTGTGTCGACGCGGTAAGACGCGGCGTAAAGAAAACCTGCATAATCGACGGAAGAGTTCCTCATTCAATTCTGATAGAACTGCTTACAAGCGGCGGGATAGGAACACAGTTCAAATAATTTAACGTTGGGAGTGTAAAATCAAGTGTTGACTAAGGATTCGGGCAATTTCGGCTCTGTCACGGAGCAGTATGAAAATTGTATAATGAGTACCTACGGGAGACTTCCCGCAGTGCTTGACTACGGAAACGAAGATGTTCTCACCGATGAAACGGGCAAAAAATTCATAGATTTTACAAGCGGTATCGGAACAAATTCAGTGGGCTACGCAAATAAAGAATGGGTGGACGCGGTATGCGCACAGGCGCGGAAGCTTCAGCACAGCTCAAATTATTATTACACGAAACCACAGGCGGATTTTGCCGAAAGGCTCTGCTTTGTAACAGGCTGTGAAAAGCTGTTTTTCGGAAATTCGGGAGCGGAAGCAAACGAGTGCGCCATAAAGATCGCAAGAAAATATTCTTTCGACAAATACGGAAAAGACGCAAAAAGATATAAAATAATCACCCTTGATAACAGCTTTCACGGCAGAACGATAGCGACATTATCCGCAACGGGACAGGACGTTTTCCATAATTATTTCTTCCCGTTTGTCGAGGGATTTGTGACTGTTCCCGCAAATGACGCCGAAGCCTTGAAAAACGCCATTGACGAAGAAACCTGCGCTATAATTCTCGAATTTATTCAGGGCGAGGGCGGAGTCAACGTTTTGGAACAGGATTTTGTAAACGCGGTATTCGATATCGCCCGTGAAAAAGATATCCTTGTTATAGCGGACGAAGTCCAGACAGGAGCGGGCAGAACGGGGAAATTTCTCTGCTCGGAATATTACGGCGTAAAGCCCGATATCACAACTCTTGCGAAAGGCATAGCGGGAGGACTTCCCATGGGAGTTTGTCTCGCGAATGAAAAATGCGCCGGAGTTCTCACGAAGGGCACTCACGGATCGACATTCGGAGGAAATCCGATAGCGTGCGCGGGAGGAATCGCCGTTCTGAATCAGGTAACGGCTCCGGGATTTTTACAGGAGATCATTAAAAAAGGGGAATATCTCGCAAGGCGTTTAAAGGAGATCGACGGCGTGGAAGCTGTAAGCGGAAAAGGACTTATGGTGGGAGCCGCTCTTAAAAAGGACAACGCACAGGAAATTCTGACTAAGGCGTTCCAAAGAGGGGTCCTTGTTCTGACGGCTAAGAATAAGCTTCGTTTTCTGCCCCCTCTGACGATCTCAAGGGACGATATCGAAGAGGGAACCAAAATTTTAAGAGAAATAATTGACGGAGAATAAACCAATCCGTTTGATTAATTTATACGGTAATCGGAGGTACTGATATGAAAAATTTACTTAAACTTCTTGATCTTTCAAAGGACGAAATAATAGATATACTTAATCTCGCAGACCAGTTAAAATATGAGCTTAAGCATAATATTCCGCACAACAAGCTTCAGGGGAAATCTCTCGGAATGATTTTCAGGAAAGCTTCCACAAGGACGCGCGTTTCCTTTGAAACGGGAATGTATCAGCTCGGAGGAAATCCGCTTTTCCTTTCGTCAAGCGACTTGCAGATAGGCAGGGGCGAACCCGTTGAAGATACCGCAAGGGTGCTTTCGCGCTACCTTGACGGAATTATGATACGCACATTTAAGCAGGAGGAGGTCGAGGATCTCGCAAAATGCGGCTCTATCCCCGTGATAAACGGACTTACCGATTTCTGTCACCCCTGTCAGGTGCTTGCCGACCTGATGACTGTCCGCGAGTACAAGGGACAGTTTGACGGACTTAAAATGTGCTATATCGGAGACGGAAACAATATGGCGAATTCTCTTATCGTCGGAGGATTAAAGGTCGGAATGAAGGTGAGCATAGCCGCTCCCGAAAATTACCGCCCCGATAAGCGGGTAATGGATTTCGCAAAGGATAACGAAAACTTCTTTTTGACCGAAAAGCCCATAGAGGCTGCCGCAGACGCGGATGTTATTTTCACCGATGTGTGGACCTCGATGGGTCAGGAGGCGGAGCGTCTTGAACGTGAAAAGGCTTTCAAGGGTTATCAGGTAAACGATGAAATAATGGCTGCCGCTCATTCCGACTGCATGGTGCAGCACTGCCTTCCCGCTCATCGCGGCGAGGAGATCACCGCGGAGGTATTCGAGTCTCATGCCGATGAGATCTTCGACGAGGCGGAAAACAGGCTCCACGCGCAGAAAGCGGTAATGGTAAAGGTTATGACGGAGGATTAAAACATAAACGCTTTTGTAAAAAAATTAATGCTTTTCGCGGGGGAAACCGATCTTACGAAATTATACCCCGCAGAAAGATTTATTCTTTCGCTGAAAGGGAAAAAAACGAAAAAAGACTTTTCGGTCGATCACCTTATTGTAAGAGGAGAATACGTTGTTCCCGTGAGAATGTACCCCGTGAGGGATTCGCGTAAACTGATGATCTTTTTCCACGGCGGAGGATGGGCTGCCGAAAGTATAGACACATATGACAGGGTATGCCGCGCTCTTTCGGACGATACGGGGTGTCATGTGATTTCGGCGGATTACAGTCTCGCGCCCGAGAAAAAATTTCCGTTTGCGCTTAACGAGTGCGTTTCGGTCATCCGGGAAATATGGGAAAATATCGGAATATTTAAGCTCTCGGAAAAGGATATCATTTTATGCGGCGACAGCGCGGGAGGAAATCTCGCAGCCGCTTCGGCGCTTTACGGAAGAGACAATAAGCTTTTTGATATATCAAAACAGATATTAATCTATCCCGTGACGGACTGTGATTACAGCGGACATTCGCCGTACCGTTCCGTTCACGAAAAGGGAAAGGGATATACTCTCACCGCAAGGCATATGAGAGATTATATAATGCTTTACAAAAATTCGGACGATGATCTTGAAAATCCGTATTTTGCTCCCGTAAAGGCGAAGGATTTTCATGCACTGCCCGAAACTCTGATATTCACTGCGGAAAATGACCCCCTGCGGGACGAGGGTATGCTTTACGCGAATAAGCTGAAAAGCGCGGGTGTGAAAGTAAAGCATTATAATGTGATAGGCGCTTCGCACGGATTTTTTGCGGATACGGACTCAAAGATTGCAAAAAAGGCACGAAAAATCATTTCGGAATACATTAACGGTGAACAGCATGAAAGATAAAGATATAAGAACTTATTCCGAACAGTGGACAAGACTTGACAACGCCGCCAAGCTCTTTCCTCCTACCGTAAAAAAATCGGATACGAGAGTTTTCCGCTTTTATGCCGAGCTTGACCATAAGATAGATACAGATATTTTACAGGAAGCCGCCAATGAGACCACAGAGGAATTTCCCGTGTTCCTGTCAGTTCTGCAAAGAGGGCTTTTCTGGTATTATCTTGAATCGTGCGGTCTTAAACCCATTGTGACAAATGAAACTCTTCCCGTCTGCCACGAGATATACGACAGTGAAAACCCGTCGCTTTTATTCAGGATAAGCGCTCTTGAAAACAGAATAAATTTCGAGGTCTTTCACGCTCTGACAGACGGCACGGGAGCGCTCAGGTTTTTAAAAACGCTTATCTACAATTATCTTTTGCTCCGATTCCCCGATGAATACAGGGAGCCTCCGAGAGAAACCGTCGACGCGTCCATTTCACAGCGCAGCGACGACAGCTTCCGCAGATATTACGATCCCAAAGCGATAAAAAAAGCGCGGAAAATCCCCGGGAAAAATTCAAGAGCTTACAATATTGCGGGAGAATCCGACAGCTCCGACAGACTTCATGTTATCGAGGGAATATGCTCCGTGGCGGGGGTGCGCGCTCTCGCAAAAAAATACGGCGCGACAATTACGGTGTATCTTACGGCGCTTTATATGCTTGCCATAAGAAAGGAAATGCCGCTGTCGGGACTCGGTAAACCTGTGAGAATAAATATTCCCGTTGATTTAAGACAATATTTCCCGTCGGAGACCGCAAAGAATTTTTTCGGAATGATAAGCGCGGAGTACGATTTCGGGAAAAATTCGGGGGAATTATCCGATATTATCGAAACTCTCAAAAAAACCTTCAAGGAAGAACTTACTCCCGAAAAGCTTTCCGCACGCATGAATAAAATGGCTGCTTTCGAGCATAACGCCGCAAGAATAGCTCCTCTTCCTTTTAAGAATTTTGTTCTGAGAAGAGCCGTTGAAATAAAAGAAAAATATGAAACGTCGGTAATCTCGAATATCGGCAAGATAACCATGCCCGAAGAAATGGAGCATCATATCGATCTGTTCGGAATACTCATAAGCACCACAAGGAAACAGCTTTGCGTATGCAGCTTCAAGGATAAGCTCCAGCTCGGATTTACATCGGGATTTGTCGATACCGATATCGAAAGAAATTTTTTCCGTCTTCTCACCTGCAGCGGAATTGAAGTTGAAATTCGCTCGAATGATTTTTTTGCGGAGGATGAAAATGAATAGACTTATCCTTGCTTCGGCATCTCCCAGAAGACGAGAGCTTCTGTCTCTCATAACGGAGGATTTTGAAATAATCCCTTCCCGCACGGACGAAGCTCTTCCCGACGGAATGTACGCCGCGGAGGCATCGGAATATCTTGCCCGAATAAAATGCGGCGCAGTCGCGGAAAAATATCCCGACTGCTGTGTTATCGGTGCGGATACTCTTGTAATTCTCGGACAGGATATCTTAGGAAAACCAAAGGATGAAAACGACGCGTTTCATATGCTCAAAAGGCTTTCGGGGAAAACTCACCTTGTGACAACGGGCGTGTGCGTAAAATACGGAAATAAAACGGAAAGCTTTACGGAGATATCCGAAGTCGAATTTTTACCGCTTTCGGACGAGGAAATATTAAATTATATCAGATCGGGCGAACCGATGGACAAGGCGGGCGCATACGGAATACAGGAAAAAGGAGCGCTTTTCGTCAAAAAAATCTGCGGGGATTTTAACAATATCGTAGGGCTTCCCGTTTCAAGGCTTTACAGAGTACTGAAAGGATTTAAAAATGAATTATAATATGAGCAGTCCCTATTTTGAATATATGGGAAGAATCGACCGCCAAAATCCCGATGAGCCTCTTTTTATCTATGCGGGCTCTCAGGTGAAGATGAGGTTTACGGGAGAAGAAGTTTATCTGAAAATAAAAAAACACACTATGTGGGGAGATGTCGCTCTCGGATATGTAATAGACGGAAGAATGGGAAAAATCCCTCTTATGCAGATAAAGGACGATGAAGAAACTGAAATAAAGCTCGTCTCGAATCTCGGAGAGGGAGAACATACGCTGATCGTCTATAAGAGGCTTGCTTCAAATTATTTCTATACTCTTTCGGACGTGCGGATAGAGGGCGGAGAGCTGCTCCCGTGCAAAACCGAATATCGTCTGAAGCTCGAAGCTTACGGCGACAGCGTTACGGCGGGAGAGGTTTTGGAAGCAGTCGATTTTGTCGGACGCTCCGACCCCGAAAATCATGGGAGCGCATATGATAATTCATATAACAGCTTTGTTTTCCAAACGGCAAGAAATCTGAACGCCGAAATAAACGCGGTCGCTCAGGGAGGCATCGCCGTGTTTACGGGAACGGGATATTTCCATTATCCCGACGGTATCGGCATGGAGGACGTTTACGATAAACTCGGATATTTTCCCGAGGTCGGCATTTCGGACTGGGATTTTTCACAGTATGTCCCAGACGCGGTTATTCTCGCTCTCGGACAGAACGATAAGCATAATGCCGTTACGGACAAGGACGATATCGATATAACCGACCCCGAAACAAGAAACAAATGGAAAGAGGGCTATAAAAAAATCATCCGCAGCCTTTCGGAGCATTACGGCAAAAATACAAAATATATCTTTACCACAACGCTTCTTATGCACGATAAGGAATGGGACAACGCGATAGCGGAAATCGTTTCGGAACTGAATGCTGAGGGGATCGCGGCATATCGGAATATTTTCAGGCGCAACGGCTCCGCCACTCCCGGACACCCCAGGCTTCAGGAGCATACGGAAATGGCAAAGGAACTCACCGATTACATTTTAAGTCTCGGACTTTGCCGATGAACTGTTCCCCTCAGCTGCGCGGACTCTCACGAATTCGCAGATATACGCCGCAGGCAGTGAAATAAGAAACCACGCCGCCGAAAACGAAGGGCATATCTGTCCGAGGACGTTGAGATACATATTGGAATAATCCCATACGTTCCAGTGAAGTATCAGATTGACGATGACTCCCGCGATAAACTCGCAGGCAGTGATCGTGACACATCCGAAAAGACATTTCATCAGGATACCGTCGTCGTGGGTAATGTGCCTGCGGTACATTATCATGAGCGCTACACCCGCTGTTACAGTCATTGTCCAGTGAGTGAAGCCTCTCGTTAAAACCTCTATCATGGAGTAAATTATCCCGCCGAAAAGAAAAATAATTAAGTATTGCTTTTTAAGTGACATTTTTCATCTGTCCTTTCATCTTTGATATTTTTATTATTGACGGGAAATTTAAATAAATTACAAGAAAAAATAAGGAGAATTTTTATGATTATTACGGATTTTTCCAAGCTTCATCTCGGAGTGGCGGGCGACAGCATAACCGCGGGAGAACAGTGGTCCTACCGCGTTTATAAAAATCTGGGCTTTGCCTCGCACCATAACTGCGCCGTCGGAAGCTCGGTGTGGTACAGAAGAAAATATTCCTCGCGCGGAGTCACCGTCGAAACGGAGGATTTTGATTCTCCCGCATTTTCGGGAATAAGCGACGGCTGGGAAGAAACCGACGATATGAACGAAATGCAGAAGCGTATGAATAACTGCGCGGTTATCCATATACAAAAGTTCATACGAGAGGTAAGAAGCGGAGAATACCCCGCGCCCGATGTGTTTGTTTTCGCATACGGAACAAACGATGAGATACGTTATATAGGAAACGCCGAATTCGCTCTCAGCGGAAAGGAGAAAAACTACGGCAATACCTTTAACGAAGCGGGAGCAATGAGATGGTGCATACAGACTGTATCGGAGGAATACCCCAAGGCGAGAATTTTCGTATGCGCTCCCATTCAGTCGGGAAGCCCCGAGCATAACAAAAAGAATATCTGCGTGATCGAAAACATGAAAAAAATCTGCAGGGGAATGTCGGTGCAGTTCATAGACTGCTATTCGGGATGCGGCATCTGCGAAAAATACGAAGCGGAAAACGGGAAGGGGAAATATTTAAGGGACGGACTTCACCCCGATACAGAAGGACAGCTGCTGGAGGGAGATTTTATCACAAAGGAAATCAGAAATAATATGTTTTGATTTAACAATATTTTTTTTTGATTTATCCTTCTATGGAAAATTATGACGGAAAAGGTCAAAAAGAAACTGTATTTTAATGCGTTTTATGAATAAAATTCCTATTGACAAACGGAGAAAAGTGTAATATAATATTAAAGTATATTTATGTTCGGATCGTTTTGTATTCTTCTCCGCAAGAGGTATTTTTTGTAAGTATACCGACCGCTGCGGCAAATCACGGAGCAAACGGTCGGATAAATCACCATATGCGATTTGTCCGGCCGAAGCCGCGATCGGTATAAAAGGCGTCTGTGCGTTCGGCGCCTTGTTTCTGTTATGTATCAGGTTTCGGAAAAACAAAATATAATAATGAATCGATGTATTTAACCCGCGTAATCTTTGAATATGTAAAAATTTCCGAAAATTCTCTGCTGAATTTATAATAAATGATTAAACGGTGAAATATAAAACGCGGATGAAACTTACTCAAAAAGAAAAGAGGTATTTTTTAGTGGCAAAATATGACGAGCAGTATATGATCAATGACTATGGAGAAAAAATTGCGGTAAAACAAAATAAAAACGACGTGAAAAAACCCGAGCTTCCTCCCAAGGGAACAAGCGTTGAGGATTTCGTTCCCTCAAACGGGATAAATACAAATCTCAGATATTCGGGTCAGCGCAGAAATTATTATCCGAGATACGGTAAACAGCGCAGAAATAACTTTGAAAATTACAAAAGCCGTAAATCCTGCGACAGCGAAAACGGAAACGGCAGAACCTTTGTCCGCAGGGATGACAGCTATCAGAAAAATTACGGAAACACCATGAGAAATAACAGAACAAAAACCGACAACAAAAAAAATAACACCGATAATAATTCAAACGCCGATCTCCGATACGGCGCAGGCGAAAGCGTTTCCGCTCAAACTCCGCGCGTCCCTGCCGTACTCGACAGCAACGGCTATGTTACAAATCATAAGGACGTCAAAAGAACGCCCCTTAAAATAATCCCTCTCGGCGGACTTCACGAAATCGGCAAGAATATGACCGTGTTTGAATGTTCAAACGATATCTTCATCGTGGACTGCGGAATGGCGTTTCCCGACAGCGATATGCCCGGCGTGGATATTGTTCTTCCCGATTTCACTTATATCGAGGAGAACGCCGACAGAGTGCGCGGCATAGTTATCACTCACGGACATGAGGATCATATAGGCGGTCTTCCGTATCTTCTGAAAAAGGTAAACGTTCCCGTTTACGCTACAAGACTTACTGTAGGACTTATTGAAAACAAACTCAAAGAGCATAATCTTTCAAATATTTCCCTTAATGTGGTGATTCCCCGTCAGACAGTGAAATTCGGCTGCATGGCGGTTGAATTTATCAGAGTGAATCATTCCATCCCCGATTCGGTGGCTATGGCTATCCATACTCCGGCGGGAATTGTCGTTCATACGGGAGATTTCAAGGTCGATTATACCCCCGTTCAGGGCGGAGTAATAGATCTTGCGAGATTCGGCGAGCTTGGAAGCAGAGGCGTTCTCGCTCTTATGGCGGATTCCACGAACGCGGAAAGAGCAGGTCATACCGCTTCCGAAAGAACCGTCGGCGCTTCGTTTGAGAAATTATTCGATAAGGCTGACGGAAAGAGAATAATCATAGCGACATTTTCCTCAAATATACAGAGAATACAGCAGATAGTAAATCACGCCGTAAGATGCGGAAGAAAAGTCGCGGTTTTCGGCAGAAGCATGATAAATGTTATCACTACCGCTACGGAACTCGGTTATCTGAGGATACCCGACGGCGTTCTCATCGACCTTGAGGAGATGAACCGTCTCCCCGCGGAAAAGACCGTTCTCATTACAACGGGAAGTCAGGGCGAGCCGATGTCCGCTCTCACGAGAATGGCTATGAACGAACACCGAAACGTATCCATTACGCCTTACGATATGATAATAATAAGCGCAACTCCCATTCCCGGAAATGAAAAGCTTGTCACAAAGGTGGTAAACGAGCTTATGAAATCGGGCGCGGAGGTCGTGTATGAAGCTATGTATGACGTTCACGTCTCGGGTCATGCCTGTGAGGAGGAGCTTAAACTCATGCAGGCGCTCACCAAGCCGAAATTCTTTATTCCCGTCCACGGCGAATATAAGCACCTGAAAAAACACGCGAGAATAGCTTACTCGATGGGAATGGACGAGGACAGAGTTATTATCGGCTCCATAGGCGACATTATCGAAACGGACGGCGTTGAAATGAAAATCACCGGCGCCGTTCACGCGGGCAGAGTTCTGGTTGACGGTCTCGGAGTGGGCGACGTCGGCTCGATAGTTCTCCGCGACAGAAAACATCTTGCCGAAGACGGACTTATCGTTGTATGCGTGACTATAGAAAGCGAAAGCAATACAGTCGTCGCGGGACCCGATATAGTTTCGAGAGGATTTGTGTATGTCCGCGAATCGGAAGAAATGATGGATGACGCAAAGAGAATAATCTCCCAGACTTTAAGCAAATGCTCGGACGGGAATATCCGCGACTGGAATACGATAAAAACAAGGGTAAAGGACGATCTGTCCGATTATATCTACCTCAAAACAAAGAGAAGTCCGATGATCCTTCCGATAATCGAGGAGATATAACAACAGTCCGCCTTATACTGCCGTGCGCCGCGATAATTAAAGTCTCCGAAAGAGGGTGATCATGTTGACGGGTAAGAAATGGCTTGCCTTTAAAACCGTAGCGGTCATGCTGGTGCTTGCCGCTTTTGCCTGCGCCGTGATAGGCGAACAGCCGAACAGCTTTGCTATGTGGGTGAAGCTTCTTATAATCTCGCTGTTTTCGGCGGCGTATATCATGCTTTTTATTATCGCGTCACAAAATCTTCACAGCTTTGTATCGGAGATGAAATCACAGATAGATATCACCGAAAGGGATTCGCTCTACAAATTTCCCGCGCCCGCCGTTATCATCGACTCCGGCGGAACTATAGTATGGTACAACAAATCCTTCGGGGAAACGGTTTCCCCCGATGAGGACGCTTACGGTATCTCAATTGAAAAAATAGCGGATATAGATCTTGAAAAAACACGTTCAAGCATAGATGAGATCGTCATGTATAATTCGGGAAATTACCGCATCTACGCCGTTACAACTCAAAAGTGCGACGCGGGAACAAGCAGTGTCAAAAGCGATCTTACCATTCTTTACTTTGAAGATATGACCGAGTATGTCAGTCTCGAAAAGGAATATCTCCGCTCAAAAATGTGGATAATGTTCGTGCTTATCGACAGCTTCGAGGATATTATGTCCGATGTCAAGGATTCGGACAAGGCTCACATTACCATGAAGATCGACAAGCTTATGGAAAATTTTGCCGAGGAAAACGGCGGGATCATCAGAAAAATATCCTCCGACAGATACTTTGCGATCATTGAGGAACAGGAACTTCAGAAGCTTATTGACGAGGAATTCCGCCCCGTTCTTGAAAAGGCGCGGGCCATTACGGTAAACGATAAGGCAAACGTTACGGTATCCATAGGCGTGGGACACGGCGGAAAAACTCTTGCGGAATCGGAAAATATGGCAAAACAGGCTCTCGATATGACTCAGGGAAGAGGCGGAGATCAGGCGGCGGTAAAAAGCGATGATGATTTTCTGTTCTTCGGAGGTTCCTCCAAGGGGATCGAGAAGCATACAAAGGTCAAAACAAGAATTTTCAGTTCAAATCTCATGCAGATCGTAAGTCAGTCGGACGGCGTTATTATCATGGGACATAAGAATTCCGATCTCGATGCTCTCGGAGCCGCTGCGGGAATGTGCGGAGCGCTACGTATGCTCGGAATAAAGACATATATATGCGTTGACGAGACGAGAACAATGGCGCTTCCGATAATCGAAAGACTAAGGGAGAATATCTCGGACGAGGAGGATCTTTTCATCTCTCCGAAAAACGCTCTTGCCGTCCTCGGAGAACGGACTCTCGTTCTTATCGTGGATACAAACAATAAGGATATCATCGAAAGCACAGAGGTTTACGAAAAAGCTAAAAAGGTCGTTTATATAGATCATCACAGGCAGGTCGTCAACAGTATAGACAACGCTGTAATTTCTTTGCAGGAGCCGTATGCCTCCTCCGCAAGCGAGATCGTCACCGAGGTCGTACAGTATCTTTCCCTTCCCGAACAGCTTTCGGAATACTACGCGGATGCTCTTCTGGCGGGGATAATGCTTGATACGAAGGATTTCGTCAACAAAACCGGCGTGAGAACATTTGAGGCGGCGGCGTATCTTAAAAAACTGGGAGCGGATACCGTCGCGGTAAAAAAGCTTTTCGCAAATACTCTCGAAAGCTGCAAGAAGCGCTCTCTGCTTGTGGAGAGAGCTTCCATATATAAAAAATGCGCTGTGGCAAAATGGGATTCCTGCGACAGTGAGGTCAGACTGTTTTCCGCGCAGGCGGCCGACGAGCTTCTTAATGTCGAGGGAGTTGACGCAAGCTTTGTGCTGTTCCCCGCAATGATAGGCGGAAACAAATGTATCAATATTTCGGCGAGATCATACGGGATACTTAACGTGCAGCTTATTATGGAGAAATTGGGCGGAGGAGGTCATCAGACGATGGCGGCGGCGCAGATCTACGGAGTGACCCTCGACGAAGCGGAAAAAAGACTTGTTGAGGCGGTCGATAATTATATTTCGGGAATAAGCTGAAATAATCCCGCATCGGTTTGCGAAAGCTTTTTTCCTCTGTTTTATCATGCGCGTATCACAGTAAATCCACAAAATTATGTTATAACAGATAAATGAAAGGAATAAAAAATGAAGGTAATTTTTATAAAGGATGTCAAAGGCTCCGGTAAAGCGGGCGACGTTAAGGAAGTCGCAGACGGCTACGCAAGAAATTTCCTTATCGGAAAAGGTCTTGCGGTCGAGGCTACCGCTAAGAATATCTCCGACCTTGAGGGGAAAAAATCCTCAGAGGCTCATAAGGCGGAGCTTATGAAAAAAGAAGCTTTGAAAAACGCCGCTGATATCAAGGGCAAAAGAGTTGCTCTCAAGGCAAAGGCAGGTCAGGGCGGAAAATTATTCGGCTCCGTTACGGCAGGCAATATCGCCGACGCCGTTTCAGAACAGCTCGGAATAAAAACCGATAAGAAAAAAATAACCCTTGAAACCGAAATAAAAGCGTTCGGAACATATACCGCCGAAATAAAATTCATGGCGGGTATTTCCGAAAAGATCTTTGTTGACGTTACCGAGGAATAAAACTGTTAGGAGTGATCCTCTTTGGAGCTTTCCGATATTTCCCCGAAAGAGCTTCCGCACAGCGTTGAAGCCGAACAAACCGTACTCGGCGCGCTTCTTGCGGATCCGGAGCTTATAACGACCGCTCTCGAACGCCTTAAACCCGAAAGCTTTTATGTGGAAAGTCACGCGAAGCTTTTTTCCATAATGATGAAAAATTTCACTATGGGAGAAAGTTATGATATTATCACGCTTCTTGACGAGGCGGTCGGGAGCGGTATATTTGAATCCTCCGCGGCGGGAAAGAATTATCTGGCGAAGATAATGGAGGGAGTCCCCTCTCTCGGCAATATCGACAGCTACTGCAAAATAATCGAGGAAAAGTATTATCTGCGGGCGCTTATCGGAGCCGGAAGGGAAATTATCCGAAGCTGCACCGAAAGTCCCGATTCCGCGGAGATCCTTATCGACAGCGCGGAACAAATGATATACGATATCCGTCAGGGCAAGGATGTGACGGGTCTTACAAGGGTGGACGAGATTCTCGTTGAGGTATATGACCGTCTCGGCAAGCTCTCCGGAGAGGACAGGGACATATATCTCGGCGAAAAATCGGGCTACGGAGCGCTTGACAAGGTAATCACGGGACTTAACAAGTCAGATCTGCTGATACTTGCGGCTCGTCCCGGAATGGGAAAAACATCCTTTGCTTTAAATATCGCGGCAAATGTCTGCCGAACGAATCACGATAAGAAGGTCGTTGTGTTTTCTCTTGAAATGTCCAGGGAACAGCTTGTGACAAGACTTCTTTCTTCGGAAAGCCTCGTTGACAGTGACCACCTTATGAAAGGCAATGTCGAAGACGACTGGGAAAAGCTTGCGGACGGAGCAAACCGCATATCCTCCATGAATATGTATATCGACGATACAGCCGGTATAACCGTTATGCAGATGAAAGCCAAGCTCAGAAGAATAAATAACCTCGGATTCGTCATCATAGACTATCTCCAGCTGATGAATTCGGGAAGGAGAATTGACAACCGCGTGAATGAAATTTCCGAGATAACACGTCAGCTGAAGCTCATGGCTAAGGAACTTAACGTTCCCGTAATGACGCTTTCACAGCTTTCGCGTTCGGTCGAATCAAGAACCGACAAACGACCCATTCTTTCCGATCTGCGTGAGTCGGGTTCTATCGAGCAGGACGCGGATATCGTAATGTTTCTCTACCGCGAGGGATATTACGAACGCGAAAAATGCAAGGATATAAATCTGTCCGAGTGCATCATTGCCAAAAACCGACACGGCGAAACGGGAACCGTAAATCTGAGATGGAACGGAAAATATACCCGTTTTATATCCGAGGAAAGGCGAAATACGATTTGATCCGAGTTGAAAAAAAATTCCTTGACAGAGCGGACGAGATCCTTTGCACGGTAAAGCGCGGAGAAAAAATAACCGCCGCGCTTTCGGGAGGCGCGGACAGCGTTTTTCTGCTGTATCTTCTTGCGTCATACTGCGGTGATACCGGCACTGTTCTCGAAGCGGTTCATGTGAACCATTCACTGAGAGGCGAGGAAAGCGACAGAGACGAGATGTTCTGTCGGAAACTTTGCAGAGAAAACAATATTCCGCTCACCGTGAAAAAAATCGACGCGAAAAAATATTCCGAAGAAAATCACTTCTCCGTCGAAGAGGGCGCAAGAAAACTCCGATATGAAATTTTCGGGAGAATACAGGGACTTATCGCGACGGCGCATAACCTTAACGACAACGCCGAAACGGTCATCTTGAATATGGCAAGAGGAACAGCTCTTAAAGGACTTTGCGGCATTCCTCCGAAAAGAGATAATATAATAAGACCTCTTCTGAAAATTTCACGACAGGAAATCGAAGATTTTTTGAACAGGAACGGCATACCTTTTGTGACGGATTCCACAAATCTTTCGGACGCCTATACAAGAAACCGCATACGGCATAATATTCTTCCCGTAATGGAAAGCGTTAATGAAAATTATCTTTTGAATATGGGCAGAATGACAGGCTTTCTGTCAGAGGACGAGGAATGTCTCTCCCGAATGGCGGAAGATCTTTCATCGGATATCGGCGAGCTGAAAAACGCTCACCCCGCGCTAAGAAAACGATTCCTTAAAAATATAATGTCCGAAGCGGGAATTTTCGTTAATTCCGACAGGATATCCCGTGCCGAAAAGGTGATATTCAAGGGAAATAAGGAACAGCTTCAGGAAAATATATTCGCATATGTTGAAAGCGGAAGGCTTCATATAGATAAAATGACGTATCCGCACGAATCGTCACGGGAAAGGAAACCTCTTCTTATAGGTGAAAATAAATTCTCGGACGGAAAAGTTATTATTTTGGAGAAAATAAATTTTCAGAAAATTAACAGTATTAATAATTCCTTAACATATTTTGTGCTGGATTATGATAAAATACAAGGTGGATTGTTCTTTCGCACAGTCTGCGAGGGAGATAAAATAAGACTGCACGGCGAAAAATTCCACAGGAAAATAAGAAAAATCCTGAATGCCGAAAAAATTCCCGTTTACAAAAGAAAAGAAGCTGTCGTGATCGAGGACGAAAATGAAATACTTTTCGCCGAATACTGCGGCGCTTCCGATACGGTATCTTCTTACGAAAAAAGCGGAAATTTATATATGGCTTCGATAAAATATATGTGAAGAAAGGACTGACAGCTTAATATGGGCAAAAAGAACAAAAGCATTTTTGTTTACGCGATCTTTGTGATCATCGTTCTTGCGGCAATGGTAATGCTTGTGCGCGAATCCACATCAACGGTTCCCACTCATACCTACTCCGAAATCATGGCGTACTTCGATGAGTACAAGGTCAAAAGCTATACCTTTGACCTGGGTTCGGGCGAGCTTATCATGACGGTCGATGATGTCCCCGACCCTATCGTCTATACTGTCCCGAATGTCAACGTGTTCATGTACGAAATACAGCTCGGCGATGAAAATTACCGCAAGGAGTACAATAAACTGCACCCGGACGAGCCGCTTACTCAGGATTATTATAAGATACAGGACAGTTCGTGGCTTTATAACGTGCTTCCGTCACTTCTGCTGGTGATCCTTATGGTCATATTCCTGGTGGTCATGATCAGACAGTCGGGCGGAGGCGGAAAAATAAACAGCTTCGGCAAGGCTAATATCAAGGATCAGTCAAAAAAGAAAAATACCTTCGATGATGTCGCAGGAGCGGATGAAGAAAAATATGAGCTTCAGGAGATAGTCGATTATCTCAAAAATCCGAAAAAATATAACGATATAGGCGCGAGGATACCTAAGGGCGTTCTTCTTGAGGGTCCTCCCGGAACGGGAAAGACTCTTCTCGCAAAAGCTGTCGCAGGTGAGGCGGGAGTTCCGTTCTTCTCCATTTCCGGCTCGGATTTCGTTGAAATGTTTGTCGGTGTAGGCGCTTCGAGAGTAAGAGATCTTTTCGATACCGCCAAGAAAAATGCTCCCGCGATAATCTTCATCGATGAAATAGACGCTGTCGGCCGTCACAGAGGCGCGGGTCTCGGCGGAGGACACGACGAAAGAGAACAGACCCTCAATCAGCTGCTCGTTGAAATGGACGGCTTTGAAGGCAACGAGAGCGTTATCGTTATGGCTGCCACAAACCGCCGCGATATTCTCGACCCTGCTCTTCTTCGTCCGGGAAGATTCGACAGGCATATTATGGTAAGCTACCCCGATATAAAGGGCAGAGAGGAAATTTTAAAGGTTCACACAAAGAAAAAACATATCGCTCCCGATGTAAACTTAAAGGAAATTGCTCAGTCCACGGCGGGATTCACGGGCGCGGAGCTTGAAAATCTCACGAATGAAGCCGCTCTTCTGGCGGCAAGACGCGACAGAAAGTCTATTACAAAGGAAGATATAGAAGAGGCAACCATTAAGGTCATCGCAGGCCCCGAAAAGAAAAGCCATGTCGTTCTTGAGGAAGAAAAAAGGAGAGTCGCTTATCACGAATCGGGTCACGCAATATGCGCGTATTATCTTCCCACACAGGATAAGGTTCATCACATCACTATAATCCCGAGAGGCGCGGCGGGCGGAATGACTATCCAGCTCCCCGAAAAGGAACCGTCGCTTCTCAATATGACAGCTACTAAAATAAAAGAAGAAATCATAGTTCTCATGGGCGGAAGAGTTGCGGAGGAAATAATCTTCGGCGAAGGTTCGGGAGGCGCGGTGAACGATCTCCAGAGAGCAACAAAATACGCAAAATCTCTCGTTACGGAATTCGGTCTTTCCAAGAATCTCGGTCCCGTGGTGTATGAGGACGACAACAGCGAGCCTTTTGTGGGAATGTCCTACGGCAGAAGCAAGGAACACTCGGAGGAAGTCCTCTCCGAAATAGATACCGAAGTTCGCTCGCTTATAGATACGGGTTACGATAAGTGCACCGATCTTTTAAAGGAACATCTCGGTCAGCTTCATACCTTGTCAAAGCGTCTTATCATGAAGGAAAAAATCGACAACGAGGAATTTGAAAAAATCATGAAGGGCGAAATATCCGCAGAAAAAATAGACGCGGAATATGAGGAATATAAGAAAAATATTCTCGACAGAAAGACGGCGCCGGACGCTCCCGTCACAGAGGAAAAAACGGAGGAAGATCCCCCCGAAAACAAAGAAAATAAAGAATAACCGACAAAATAAAAGGACAGCGAACACTGTCCTTTTTTGCAGCGGAGAAAAAATATGGATATAAATTCACCGATCGAAAATCTTCCGTCCGTGGGAAAAGCAAGAGCGGATAAATACCGTAAAATGGGAATATCAACAATTGAAGATCTGCTTACGCATTTCCCCGTGAGATATACAGACTACAGCTCCCCCGTGCTTGTCGAAGAAGCCGCGGCGGGTGAACACAGCGTTGTTTCGGGAGTTATCGTGCAGAAAATGCCCCCCGCAAAAATACGCAGGGGGCTTACTCTCTATAAGCTCATAGCCGAGGATGAAAGCGGAAAATTCGTTATTGCATACTATAACGTCAGCGCAAGATACAATAGGCTTGAGATCGGAAAAGAATACATTTTCGAAGGCAGAGTGAACGGCGGCTTCGGCAGAAAAGAAATGAACTCTCCGAATTTTATTCCGAAGGAGAGTGAAAATGTTCTTTTCCCCGTATACCGACTCTCGGAGGGAATAACCAACGATATGATAAAAAATAATATCGAATACGCTCTGAGATCGTGCGAGCATGAGCTTGCGGATCACCTTCCCGACAAATACCGCTTTGAGTATAAGCTCCCGACGCTTTCCTACGCGCTGATGAATATTCATTTTCCCGAAAACGAAAACGCTCTTATGCTTGCGAAGAAACGCCTCGCTTTCGATGAGTTTCTCGTTTTGCAGCTCGGAATGAATTTCCTGAAGCTTAAAAGCCGCGAAAAAACAGGATATAAAATGGAAAATACGGATATCTCGCGTTTTTTTGAAAATCTTCCGTTTGAGATGACAAACGCTCAGAAAAAAAGCGTGAATGAAATAATCTCGGATATGGCAAAGGATGTTCCCATGAACCGGCTTTTGCAGGGAGACGTAGGTTCGGGAAAAACAGCCGTAGCGGCGGCGGCTTGCTTTATTGCGGCGGAAAATCACACACAGGCGGCGCTTATGGCTCCGACGGAAATACTCGCAAAGCAGCATTTTGAAACGCTTAAAAAATTCCTCGAACCGCTCGGAATAAAGATCGAATGTCTCACCGGCTCAATGAGTACGAAACAGAAAAATCTTATCAGAAAACAGCTTAAATGCGGTGAGATTGACGTAATTACGGGAACTCACGCGCTTATTTCAAAATCCACGGAGTTTGATTCCCTTTCTCTGATAATAACTGACGAACAGCACCGCTTCGGAGTGAATCAGAGGAAAATGTTCGCAGAAAAAGGAGAAAGCCCGCATACGCTTGTAATGTCCGCAACGCCCATTCCGCGGACTCTCGGACTTATTATCTACGGCGACCTCGATATCTCTGTGCTTGACGAGCTTCCGAAGGGACGCGCTCCCATAGAAACGTTCGCCGTAACGGGCAAACTTCGGGAAAGAGCGCTGGGATTTGTTAAAAAACAGCTTCTTATGGGCAGACAGGGATATATCGTATGTCCTCTCGTTGAAGAAAGCGACATTCTTGAGGCAAACGCCGCGACCGCTTACAGAGAAAAGCTCGCCGAAGGTTTTTTCAAGGGTTTTTCCGTGGGACTTCTCCACGGGCGGATGAGCGCGGACGAAAAGGACGAGGAAATGCGTAAATTCAATTCGGGCGAAACCTCGCTCCTTGTCTGCACGACCGTAGTGGAAGTCGGAGTGGACGTTCCGAACGCAACCGTGATAGTTATAGAAAATTCCGATTTTTTCGGACTTTCGCAGCTTCACCAGCTCCGCGGGCGCGTGGGACGGGGAAAATATCCCTCAAGCTGTATACTGATCACCGATAATCCCACCGATGAAACCAAGGAAAGACTTAAAATACTTTCGGAAACCTCGGACGGCTTTAAAATAGCCGAAGAGGATCTGAAGCGGCGCGGCGCGGGAGACTTCTTCGGTGAACGTCAGCACGGACTTCCCGACCTTAAAATAGCTGATATGGCAAATGACAGGGAAATCCTTCTCGGCGCAAAAAAAGCCTCCGAGGAAATCATACGCGAGTCCCCCGATCTTGCAAAATTTCCCGCGCTTAAAGCAAAGGCGGACAGTATGTTTTCAGATAAATCCATTGGAAATTAGGTCGGAATGTCGGCATTTTATACAATTTCGGACAGAAAAGCGGCTGTGAGTTTGTCCCGTGTTTTGTTGACAAACTGTCGTATTTAAGTTATAATTATAATGTGTAGTTATATAATCGGATTATTTGCTAACGTCTTCGCAAGAGGGAAAAACAAAGGAAAGGAAGTCATGTATGGACTCGGACGGGAGTAATATTCTCCTCGGCGCGGCTCTGCTTGCAGTCTCCGTGATATTCAGGGGACTTTGCACGGTATGCGAGACAGCGTGTACCGAAACAAGTGACGCAAAAATAAAAAGCTTTGAGGGAAGCTCCGATAAAAAAGAAAGGACTCTCTATAAGATTCTCAAAAAACCTCTCAGAATACTGACACTATTTTCATCGCTGCGTATTTTTACGGCAGTGCTTATTACGTTTATATCGGCTGCGGTGTTTTACCGTCCGCTGTCGGATACGCTCCTCGGTCTTTCGGGACTTTCGTCGGACGGAGCAAAAACAGGATTCAGGCTTGTTTCGGCCGTGATAATCTTCGTGCTGATAATATTCCTGCTCACGGTCTTTACAGACGGGATACCCAGAAGAGTGACGGCTCTCGGAAAAAAGAATCCCGCAGATATTTCGCTCGGACTTATCGGTTTTCTTAAATTCGTGTTCGTGATAACGCTTCCTGTATCGGTGATATCGGAAAAGCTTATCACTGCCGTCTCGGCGCTTTTCGGAGTGGAAAGCTCGGCGGAAAAGGAGCTTGTTACGGAAGAGGATATCCTCATGCTCGTTGACGCGGGAAACGAAAACGGCGTTATCGAGGAAAATCAGAAGGAAATGATAAACAACGTTTTCGAGTTCGGCGATCTGCCTGTCTCGGACGTTATGACTCACCGCACGGATATTTCGGCTATCTCCGATGACGGAAAAATATCAGAACTTGTGTATCTTGCGATAAATACGGGATTTTCCCGTATCCCCGTGTATCATGAATCAATTGACCATATTATCGGAATCGTCTGCGTGAAGGATCTTCTCTGTCTCGTGGGAGGAACAAGCGCCGATTCGATGACGCTTAAAGATTTTATACGCGATGTTATTTATTTCCCCGAATCTGGAATGTGCGGCGCTCTTTTTGAACAGATGACCGCAGGAAAAACCCAGATAGCTGTCGTCGTGGACGAATACGGCGGAACGGCGGGAATAGTCTCCCTTGAAGATATCGTGGAATCCGTTATGGGAAATATTCAGGACGAATACGATAACGAGGCGGAGGATATCACAAAAATATCCGAAACGGAATATACCGTTGACGGAAAGGCAAATCCGGAAGAAATTATGGATGAACTCGGCTGCCCCATTGAGGACGACTCAAAATTCGATACAATGTCCAGCTTCTTTATTTTTCTGTACGGCAGGATCCCCGCCGAGGGAGAAATGCCGTCGGTAACATATAAAAATGTAAAGCTTACGGCGCTTTACGCCGAAGATATGCGGATATCGCGGCTCAAAGCGGAAATTATCCCCGAAAAGAAAGAAAACGATGATAAAGAATCAGAAGGGTAAGGTAACAAAAATGAACAGAAAAAAAATCAACTCCGTACTTGCGGTGCTTTCCGCCGTATCCGTACTTTCCGGCTGTATGAACATAAGCGAGACGCCTCCCGCGGAAATTTCAGATAATACACAAATCGCTTCCTCCGGCTTTATGGATGTATCATCGGAAGAATCTGCAGAGATTCGCGGCGAAAGCGAAACAGCCCGTACCGAATCTTTGCGGACCGAACCTCCGATATCCGTGACCGCGTCGGAATCCGAGGAATCCGAATCAAGCGAATTTACTGCAAAGTTCACGGAAACGACTGCTGTCCTGACCGAAACAACGACTGACACAGCTTCCGAAACAGCTTCCGGGGCAACTGCCGAACTGACGAAGGAAACAAAAATACCTTGGTCGGAAACACGTATGTCGGGTACTATGTACGTTGTTGCCGACTGCGTCGGAAGAGAAGCCGCGTCCGGCGATTCCACCGTGATAACCAAATTTGAAAAGGGCGAGGCTGTCGAGATATCCGCGCTCACGGATTCGGGCTTTTACAAGATAAAAGGAGGCGGATATGTTCACTCCGAATATCTTTCGGATTCGCCCGCGACGGATACCGGAACTGAAAGCACAGCTCTGTCCGAAACATTATCCGATGAAACAACATCGGCAGATTCCGATAAAAAGCTTTCGGACAGCGAAAATACTGTTTCCTCTTCCAAATATAAAGACAGATACGCTTACAATCAGCTTAATGAAAACGAAAAAACTCTCTATGAGTCTATTGTGAAGGCTGTCGAGAATTTCGAGCCGTCTGTTGAGATCCCCGAAGGAATGACAAATCTCGACGCGTTTAAGGTGTTTATCATAGTATTCAACGAGGAACCGCAGCTTTTTTGGATGGACAGCAGCTTTTCAATGATAAACGGCAATCTTCTCCCCATAAAATATAAGGCGTCAAAGTCGGAAATAGGAGAGATGCAGGAAAAAATAGACGCAAATGTTTCTCCGCTTATGGCAAAGATAAACAAGGCGTCCTCAGATTACGACAAGCTGAAGCTAATGTATGATTACGTAGTGCTTCATAACGATTTCAGCCTTGATTCTTCGGGCTTTAATCCCACTATCTACAACGCGTTCACAGATAACGGAGAGCTTCAGTGCGCGGGCTATGCGAAAGCAATACAGTATCTGTGCGACCTTGCGGGAATGGAATCCACCGTTATCGTCGGAAAAAACAGCTCGGATGAATCCCATGCGTGGAACGTTGTAAAATGCGAAGGAAAATACTATAATCTCGATTCCACATGGGGAGATCCGATGAATCCCTCAAACGGCGCTATCACATATAAGAGCAGTTATATCAGATATACATATTTTCTTGTTCCCGACAGTATCATCCATAACATCAGTCATTTCAGCGTAAATCAGTATTCGACTTCAATGGGAACGATCACCTGCTTCACTCCGCCTTCATGCAAGAGCGAAACCTACAATTATTTCAAGCAGGAAGATCTGTATTACTCCGATGAAAGCTCTGCGGAAAAGGCAATAAAGGCACAGATCAAAAAAGCTGTCGCCGCTAAGAAACAAGCTGTTCAGATAAGAGTATCGAGCGAGGAATTGTTTAACACGGTTATGACAGACAAGCTCATACTCGAATATCAGAAATACGCAAAAAGCCTTTCGTCCGATGTTTCGGGAATACTCTTCTACAGAACCGAAACCTATAAGAAAACAGGAATTGTTACAATAGATATTGTCTATAAATAATTAATGCCATGTCACAGAAAATAAAAGCGGCGGCTTTTCTGACAGCGGCAGTGCTTCTGTGCGGCTGCTCGCCGATAAGCGAAGAGTACAGTGAATCCGCGGCGACTTCCGTTGTAATAAACGAAAAAAAGAATACCCCCGAAGAAAGTCAAGAATACGGGAAATATATCTACAACAGACTTTCCGACAAGGAAAAACGGTATTACGACGCTCTTGTGAAAGCGGCGGAAAACTGCGAACCCAAGGTTTTCTACGAGGACGAGATCGACCCCGATACCGCAAAAAAAATATTCACAGCCGTATATAACGAAGAACCGCAGCTTTTCTGGCTTGACAGTCTCTTTTTCAGACCGTCGGGAAATTCTCAGGTGATAAATTACCGCTTTGACAAGAGCGAGATCCCCGCTCTTCGGGAAGAACTTGAAAAAACTGTCGGAGATATCCTTGCTCCGACAAAATCAATGACTCCTTACGAAAAAACCGTCTTTATTCACGATTATATCGTTATGAATACGAAATTTTCCGACGATGTGACAAATACCGGCGCTTACGGTGCGCTCTGCAAGGGACTCTGCCAGTGCGAGGGATATGCTTTTTCTTTTAAGCTCCTGTGTACCGAAGCGGAGATAGACTGCATAAGCGTACCCGGATATACGTCAGAGGGAATAGCTCACGCGTGGAACATGGTAAAGCTTGACGATATATGGTATAACGTTGACTGTACATGGGATGACCCGATACTTGAAAACGGCGCGGACGATTTTATCAGAAGATATTATCTTCTTCTGCCCGACAGCGACATTCTGGATATTACTCATTTCAGAAGCGAAGAATATTTCACATATCCTCTCTGTTACGACAGCAGCAGGAATTACTTCCAAAGGGAAGGATATTTCGCATACTCCGCTTCGGAAGGGATCGAACTCCTTGAAAAGGCGGCGTCGGAAAGCCTTGCGGCGGGAAAACACGACGCGGAAGTCAGATTCTCGACAAAAAGCGCTTATAAAACAGCGGCAGGCAGACTTTTCGATATGGGTGAGATCAATTCTCTCGCAAGGTCGGCGTGTGAAAACGCGGGAATCTCCGATCCCGACCCTTTGAGCGGAATGGTCAGATTCTGTAACGACGAGCTTTTTATAATTCATATAACCTTTAAAAACGATGACTGAAAGGGAGATCCATTATGAAAAAAAGATACCTCGGATGTATTATTGCCGCGGCTCTCGTGTTAGATCTTACAGGCTGCGGATACCGTGCGGAAATTGAAGATTCTGACGAGATCCCCTCCATGACAGAGGTTAGAGGCTTTAGCTATCTCGAAACTGACACAGAACGTACCCCGACGCAGTCAAGCGAAAAAACAGAAGAATCTCTTCCCGATATGACGGGAACCGATCTCGCCACTACTTATACCGACGAATACGGAAATATATACGGAATAAGCGAGACAGAACCTACGGAAATAAATTCCGACAATACATTGCCCTATTATTCGGAAAGTACGACTTCACAAACCGAAAATGACGACAGCAGTCTTTCCCGGTTTCCCGATATAGGAATAGATGAATACTACAGAAATACCGACCCCGGCAATACTGTCATAAGCTACGATCTCACAAGACCCGATACTTATACGACCGCTCCGTTTTATACCACGACCGCGCCGGCCATGCCCGAGACGGTTACAATAACGTCTGCTCAGACAACAACGACGGCAGCGACAACAACTGCCGCTCCTGAAAATACGAAAACCTCCGCAAAAGAGCTTGCTCAGTCCAGAAGAGTGCAGATCCCCAGCAAATATACCTCGCATAATGAAATTATGCATACAAACAGCTATAATTCGCTTACCGATAAACAAAAATATGCTTACGACGCAATTACCGCAGCGGCTCTTTCTTATGAGGAATCGGTTTCGTTCGAGCTTTCCGACGGAATAACCTTTGACGATATGTATACCGCGTATCAGACGCTTTATCTTGACGAGGTAAGACTTTTCTACATCGATACGGAGATACTCTATAATCTTGACTACGCGACAAGCTATGTCACGGATATGGATATTTCGTACCTCTATACAAAGGAACAGACGCAGTCAATGCAAAAAGAAATAGATACGCGCACCGATGAGATATTGTCACAAATAACTCCCGAAATGACCGATTATGAGATAGTTAAGCTTATCCATGACGAGATAATCAAAAGCTGCACCTATACTCTTGTGGGAAATTCAAGCTATATCACAAGCATATACGGCACTCTCGCCCGGAATGAGGCGCAGTGTCAGGGCTATGCGAGAACCTTTTCGTATCTCTGCAATCTCTGCGGCATAGAAACGGATATCGCTCTCGGAGTGGCAAATGAAGAACATATGTGGAATATGGTAAAGATTAACGGCAAATGGTATCATATCGACTTGACATGGGATGATCCCGATAAGACGGAATTCCCCGATTTTATTCGTTACGACTACTTCTGCGTAACTACCGACAGGATGCTTGAGCTTCGCACTATCGAAGGGAACAGTCACACTCTCCCCGAAGCGAATTCGGACGACCTCGAATATTATAATTATAACGGTCTTGTCGTGGACAGCGTTGAGGAGGCAAGAGAACTGTTCCATAAAGAAGCTGTTCGGATCTCCGAAGAAAAAGGTTCGACAGTGCAGTTTCGATGCTCTACCTCTGAGGTTTATGAAGAGGTCATGTCGGAATTCTTCAATAATTCCTCACAGCAGAACGTTATCTATATGACGGACGAAGTAAACAAGGACCCCGCAGTTACCAATAAGTTCCGCTCCGACGAGATATATCATCAGGGAAATTACGATACCCTGATCATCAAGGTAATGATGAATTACACGCAGGAAACGGAAAACTCGGAAACAGCAGCATGAAAATGAAAATATCCGCACTCTGTGCTGCGGCTCTCTTTCTTTCATTAACTCTCTGCTCCTGCAAAGAGAATGAACAAAACCTTTCCGAAAGCGGGCAGATAGATTACAGAGTTATTTCGGGAAACGCCGACAGCGTTTTCCCAGTTGACGAAAATAAATACAGCTCTCCCGTTGAGGGAAATTATATCGTTGTTCCGGATAAAATGAAGATCAGAACGGGGTATGATAATCTCAAAGAGGGAGAAAAGGAAGTTTATAATCTTATCCTTACCGCTATGAAAAACTGCGATAAATCAGTGAAGGTCCCGAATATTGACCGAACGGGCAAGGATTTCAGCAGAATACTTGAGCTTATCAGGATAGAAAATCCCGCAATGTTTCATATCGACACAAGAAAAATCGGTGAAACAAGCATTATGTCTCAGACTGTGGAAATCGAATTCACCTATAAATATACGGCGTATCAGGTCAATACAATGCTAAGAGAGGCTGAAAAAAAAGCGGACGGGATTCTTTCAAAAATAACCTCCGATATGAGCGAGTACGATTATGTTAAGCTTTTTCACGATGAGCTTATCATAAACTGCAAAAGCGATAAATCGGGGCTTTACTGCGATAATCTGTATGGGGCGCTTTGTGACGGAAAGGCACTTTGCGAAGGATATTCAAAGGCGTTTTCCTATCTCTGCTGCCGTGCCGGGATAGAAAATATGATCGTTACGGGAAAAACGGGAAATACAGATCATAT
This sequence comes from uncultured Ruminococcus sp., assembly GCA_964501705.1. Classification (GTDB taxonomy): domain Bacteria; phylum Bacillota; class Clostridia; order Oscillospirales; family Ruminococcaceae; genus RGIG4694. Next base: position 32,417 of record CAZCUQ010000005.1, read on the forward strand.
GTGGAATATGGTCAAGCTCGACGGAAACTGGTATCATGTCGATGTGACATGGGATCACCCGCCCGCCATAATCACCGAAGCATATCCCGACGCGGTTCTTTACACGTATTTTCTTGTAAGCGATACAGGGCTTTCCGATGAAAGAACCATTGACAGATCCCTTCAGGAGATTCCCAAGGCGACAAGCAGCGTGATGAATTATTTCTATCACGACGGGCTGTACGCCGACAGCTACAACGACGCGCTTAACTGCATAATGAACGGCTGCGAAAGCGCAGTCTCGGAAAAAAGACACAGCTTTATGATAAAGCTTGCTTCGGACGATTTATACGATACGGTGCTTAACGGACTTTTCGCGGGAAGCGAAAGCAGCGCGGATATCTCGGCTGCAATGCGTGAGGCGGGATTCACGGGGAAAATAAGCTGTACGAATATGTTTTCCGACGACAGAATAATAATGTTTATGCTTGACTACTGATAATGTCAAAGGCTGAATTGAAGCATCCTGACAAATAAAAAAGTGTAAAGCCTTGATGAAATAATACAGACTTTACACCTTTTAAAGAAATTTTGCAATACGGATTTAGTTACTTGTTTTCAGGTTCAACCACTTCAAGAAGAATTGTATCAAATTCGTTTTCAAGCTCTTCTCTTTTGTCTTGCGGTACCAGCTTCAAAAGTTTTCTGACAAAAACAGTTAATCTGTTGATATAACGTAATTGCTTATCCGTCATTTCATTCACCACCTTTCTTCACCGCCTTTGCTATAGATTATATCTTTAGTATATCACGGTTTAATATTAGTGTCAAGTCTGTATTTTAATTTGCAAGGTACTTTTAGATAGTCAATGATAAAGGAGAAAAAAATATGGCAGATATCAAATATGAAATAACTGAAAGACTTGGAACGCTTTCGGAAAACTCAAGAGGCTGGAGCAAAGAATTAAATCTTGTTTCCTGGAACGGTGCGCCAGCAAAATTCGACATAAGAGATTGGTCGCCCGATCATGATAAAATGGGAAAAGGTGTTACTCTTTCGGAAGATGAAGCAAAAAAGCTTTATGAAATTCTTAGGACAAGATTTGAATGAAATTTTAGGGAGGGCATATTATGGACAGCAGAAACGGTAATTTTCAAAACCAAGGCGGCAGATGGACAGACCCCGTAACGGGTGAAATTTATCCCTACAATCCGAATGATCCTCAGGGAATGAACAGTGCTTCCTCTGCGGGGCAGCCGGATACGCAAAGCTACGGCTTCACGCCCTATCAGACAAGCGACACTCAGACGCCTCAAAAAAGCTTCGGGCAGTACAGCAATACCCGGACGCCCGTACAGAATTTCGGGCAGTATAACAATGCTCAGCCGACGCCTCAGCCGATGCAGCAGCCGTATATGGGAGGAAATCCCGTTATGCAGGGAGCGACAAAATATTGCAGTCACTGCGGTTCGATAATTCCCTTTGAAGCGGTAATATGCACTCACTGCGGCTGTCAGGTCAAGGAATTTGCGGGTACGGCAACTCCTCAGATATATGTGAACAATTCCAACAACAATGTAAATAACATAGGCGCCATGGGAAAACCCAAGGATAAATGGGTCGCATTTTTCCTTTGTTTATTCCTCGGATGTTTGGGAGTACACCGTTTCTATGAGGGGAAAATAGCCACGGGCGTACTTTGGCTCTGTACGGCGGGCTTGTTCGGTATAGGCTGGATACTCGATCTTATCGGTATTCTCAGAAAGCCGAATCCGTATTACATTAAATAGTACGAATGTCCCGAAAGCTGTGAATTTACGAGAATGAATCATGTGCTGATACAGTTTCGGCATATGTGCTTTCATACGGGAATGATAAACGGTCAGACGATTGAGCTTAGCGGAAAATTCCCCGTTTATGTCAGTCCTCATACCGCAGACAGACTGAAAAACGGTTTACATGACTAAGAAATGATCGGTGAAAGCGTCTTAATGTATCGTAAAAATACCGCGCAAAGCCCACAAGGACTTTACGCGGTATTTTTTATTTTCCGTACATATCGTGTACGCTTATTCTGTTAAGAGCGCGCTTCAGTTTAAGTTCAGCGATGTCAAGCTCCTGTTTGCTTTTGAGCTTTTTCATTCTGTCCTCGGCTGCTTCTCTTGCGAGCTTTGCGCGGTCAACATCGATCTCGTCAGCCCATTCGACGGCGTTTGCGAAGATACTCACCTTGTTGCTGCCGACCTTCATGATACCGCTTGAAACAGCGGCGGTTTTCCATGTTCCGTCCTCATACTTTATTTTAAGGGGACCTGACGGAAGATCTGCGACAAGACTTATGTGATTTGCGAGAATACCCACATCGCCTTCCGATGTACGGGCAATTATTTGCGATGTCTCTCCATCGAAAAAGGTTTTTTCGGGAGTAATTACTTTAAGTGAATAAAGAGCTGCCATTATAACACACTCCTTATCAATATCCCATGCTCTTTGCTTTTTCCACGGCTTCGTCTATTGAGCCTACGAATAAGAACGCCGATTCGGGGATATTGTCGTGCTTGCCCTCGATTATTTCCTTGAAGCCTCTGATCGTTTCCTTGACGGGAACATACTTTCCGGGAGTACCCGTGAACTGCTCCGCTACGAAGAACGGCTGAGAGAGGAAACGCTGGATTTTTCTCGCGCGGTTTACGGTGAGCTTATCCTCATCGGATAATTCTTCCATACCCATGATAGCGATGATATCCTGAAGCTCCGTGTATCTCTGGAGAATCCTCTGAACCGCTCTTGCGACCTCGTAATGCTCGTCTCCGACAATTTCGGGAGAAAGTATTCTTGAAGTGGATTCAAGCGGGTCAACAGCGGGGTAGATTCCGAGAGATGTGATGGCACGCGAAAGAACCGTCGTTGCGTCAAGATGGGCGAAGGTTGTCGCGGGAGCGGGGTCTGTAAGGTCATCGGCGGGAACATATACCGCCTGAACCGATGTGATAGAACCTTTCCTTGTTGATGTGATTCTTTCCTGCAAAGCGCCCATTTCCGTTGCAAGCGTAGGCTGATATCCAACAGCCGACGGCATTCTTCCGAGAAGAGCCGAAACCTCCGAGCCTGCCTGGGTAAAACGGAGA
>CAZCUQ010000006.1:0-27750 GCA_964501705.1 uncultured Ruminococcus sp.
GCGACGGATGGACTCCCGCCGCGACAAGCCCCGCGATGTGAGCCATATCCACCATGAGAAGCGCGCCGACGCTCTTTGCTATTTCGCTGAGCTTTTCAAAGTCGATTATTCTCGGATAAGCCGATGCTCCCGCAACTATGAGCTTCGGCTTGCATTTTTCGGCATCCTTGCGGATCTTTTCATAGTCGATGGTTTCATCGTCGCCGAGACCGTAGGAAACAAAGTTGAAATATTTTCCCGAAATATTTACGGGCGAGCCGTGAGTAAGATGTCCGCCGTGGGCAAGGCTCATTCCCATCACCGTATCGCCCGGTTCGAGAAGAGCAAAATAAACGGCAGTGTTTGCCTGTGCGCCCGAATGAGGCTGCACGTTTGCAAATTCTGCTCCGAAGAGCTTTTTTGCGCGTTCAATGGCGATAGTTTCGACAACGTCCACGTAGTCGCAGCCGCCGTAATATCTCTTTGCGGGATATCCCTCGGCATACTTGTTCGTAAGTACGCTGCCCATTGCCGCCATAACGGCGGGGCTGACTATATTTTCGCTCGCGATAAGCTCAAGATTTCTCTGCTGACGCATAAGTTCGTCATTCATAGCCGCTCCCACCTCCGGGTCGGCGTTTGTCACGAAGCCTATGGTATCGATGATATCGGAATACATAGTAAAATTCTCCTTTTTAATATAATAAATTTATTATACCTCAAAAGTTTGGATTTTACAATAGATATTCCGAAATTTAAGAAAAAATTCAATATTTTTCCCTGAAAACGTCATCCCTCGCGGGAAGACGTTTTTAAATTTCAGAGAATAAAGCAGATAAGTCCTCCGCAGCCCTCGTTTATTATTCTTTCGAGAGTTTCCCGAAGCTTCATTCTTGCTTCGGCGGGCATTCTTGAAAGCTTGTTGTTAAGTCCCTCGTTCACAAGCTCGTGGAGAGATTTCCCGAAGATATTGCTTTCCCATATTTTTGACGGGTTATCCTCGAAATCCTTCATGAGATAATTCACAAGCTCCTCCGACTGCTTTTCCGAGCCGACAATGGGGTTTACCTCGGTGATGATATCTGCTTTCATCATGTGAATAGAGGGAGCGGAAGCCCGAAGTCTTACGCCGTATTTACTGCCTTGACGGACAATTTCGGGTTCTTCGAGGGTAAGCTCGTCAGCCTGCGGGAGAACTATGCCGTATCCCGTCGCTTCCGCTTCGTTGAGAGCGTTTTCGAGACGGGTAAATTTGTTCTTTATTCCCATAAGCTCTTTTAAAAGCGGCAGAAGATCGCTTTCGGAGCGTATTTCTATTCCTGCGGCTTCGCCGAGTATCTTGTAGAAAAGCTCTCCCCGCACGGAAACGGAGATATCCGCACTGCCTCTTCCGAGATCGATACTTCGGATATCGGCATAGGTGATGTCCTCACATTCCTTTAATGCCTCCGCGACGTGTTCGGCGTCCTTGACGGTCTTTATTCCCTCGCCCGCCTTTTTTATCGCGGAGTATATCTCGCTTCTCAGCCAGTGATTTCTTTCAAGCCCGTTTATCCAGCCGGGCATTTTTATGCTTATTTCCTTTACCGGGAACGAAAACAGGACTTCCTTTAATATATTGTTTATGTCGGATACGGTCATTTCCGTGCAGCTTATCGGAATTACCGATGTTTCGTACTTTTCGGTAAGTTCCCCGCACATATCCGCAAGTGCCTGTGATTTCGGGTCGGTGCTGTTCATAAGCACGACAAAGGGTTTGTTTATGCTTTTAAGCTCGTTTATGACGCGTTCTTCCGCGTCGGCGTATTCTTCTCTCGGTATACCCGTGACGGAGCCGTCCGTTGTTACAACAAGACCTATGGTGCTGTGTTCGTTGATGACCTTCTGAGTGCCTATCTCGGCAGCCATGTTAAATGGGATTTCCTCGTCGAACCATGGAGTCATTACCATTCGAGGAGCTTCGTTTTCGATATATCCAACGGCTCCGGGGACGATATATCCCACGCAGTCGATCAGACGGACATTGAGTCTTGCCTTTCCGCCGACATTTATTTCCGCCGCGTCTTCGGGGATAAATTTCGGCTCGGTAGTCATTATGGTTTTTCCCGCGGCGGATTGGGGAAGCTCATCGACCGCTCTTGTGCGCCTGAAATCGCTTTCAATGTTGGGAATAACAAGTTCCTCCATAAAGCGCTTTATAAAGGTGGATTTTCCGGTTCTTACGGGACCCACCACGCCTATGTAAATATCGCCGTCCGTGCGGCTCGCTATATCGCTGTAGATATCAGATTTAACCATTTTGCTGCTCCTTTCAAAATTTCAAGATATTATCGGAATGATTATCATGGCGCTTTCTTCCATGATATCCGTTCCGAGGCCGTTTTCCTGTAAGATCACATCGGGCGGCGTCTTGCAGCGCTTTGCGGTTTCCCAGAGATTTTCGCCTTTTTCCGCGAAATACAGAAGCACTCCGCAGGAGTCTCCGCTTTTTTGTTCCGATTCCTCGTCTATTGTTATCTCCGTGATAAGCGGAACTCTTGTGAAATCGCGTATCTCGCCGAAAAGCCTTATCTCGCCCGTAAGCTCGGCGGTGTTGTCGGAGGTGAGATTATACGATGATGAAATGGGATAAGCTTCGATATCGCAGAAGAAATCATCGGTAAGTGCGGATGCGTTTCCGATGTTTTCAAATCGAAACGGCGCTTCACAGGTAAGGATTCGGTACTCTCCCGACGCGCATTTTATCATGGAGCAGAGCACTGCTTTTCCGACGGCGCTCAGGCTGTGATCTTCTTCCTTTATGAAGTTTACGGAGTTTATCTCGCACCAGCTGTCGCATACCGATTCGATAGTGTCGTCATGTTCGCTTACAGCGCCTTTGACGGTTCTTGATTCCGAAACGGGGATCTGCGGGCGGGAGAGCTTTATTTCCTCTGTTTTATGCGAGGATGCGGCTTTCGTGGAAAATTCGTCCGATGCAAACGCCGATTCGGTATATTTTTCCGCTGTGCAGGAGATAAACAGCGTGACGGCGCATTCCACGGTTCCCGATTCGCCGCTTCCGTCGGATTTTGTGCAGATATCGCAGTTTTCGGCGAAAACATTTGCTTTTACTTCGTATCTTTCATCAAGACCGTCCATGTCCATTATCTGGGAGAAAGGAACCGTGAACTGCATTGGCTGAAGTTCCTCGGCACTGTCGGAGCAGGCGTACAGCATATTCACCCTTATCTCTCCCTTGACGGCGAGCTTATTGGAAACGCATTTGTATTCCGATGAGATAATGGAGGCATATGCCCGCAAAATCTCGGCCGCAGCGGGCTTTTCCGCTCCGAGAGGGATATCCTCGGTTACGGTAATCCTTTTTTCGGAGCATATCTTCGGAGACAGGACATTTATTTTCTCTTTCTTGAGAAGGATTCCGCTGCCCGAAGCGTCCGTTACCGCAGGACATAATTTTTCCGAGATAACGCTTATCGATACCGAGACCTGTCCTCTCACATCGATACGTCTGCCCGTAACGGCGCGGCAGCTTATGTAGTCGGTGCGCGGGCGGATTCTCGCCATGGGACTCGTCCCCGTATCGTCGGGCAGCTCGGCGCTTCCCGAATAATTCTGACGTCTCTCGACCGAGCGGATAATATTTCCCGCCCCGCAGTAGATTATCTTCAGTGTTACGCATATCTCGTAGGAAAGCTTGTTTCCGTTAATGCTCTGTGAAAGCACCGACGGCGATGCCGTACAGCGGATTATTCTGAATATTTCGGGGTAATAATCCGGCAGGATATAGTCAAGCTCGACGGTGTGTTCTCTGATATTTCTGAATATCATATCGGTCACGATGTTTTCGCGGTTTACTTTTAAACTCATATTTACTCTCCGTTCTGCTGCGGGTGCAGCGTTTGTTTTTCTGTATATTCTTATGCCGAGGAAAAATTTTTTATGCAAAATACGAAAAATTTCAAAAAGCTGTTGACGTTATGAGTTTTTTTTGGTACAATATAATTCGGGGTACTGTCACTGTACCGAAACACGGAATAATCCGACAGACTTATAAAGGATATTATTATGAGTGAAAACATAGCCGGCCATTCAAGCGCCGCAAAAAAAAGGAAAAAAGAAAAAATAAAAAAGCAGCGCCTTTACGTTATAACGATCATTCTTGTAGCCCTTGTCATATGTATTCTGCTTGCATTCAACGTATTCTTCAATATTCAGAATGTCGAGATATCGGGTTCGACAAACTATACCTCGGAGGAAATTTTTCTTGCGAGCAAGATCTCCGTCGGCGACAATATGCTCAGGGAAAATACCGATGAATGCAGCAAAAACATTACCTCGGAGCTTATATACATAGAAACGGCGGAGGTCAAAAAGTCATACCCGTGCACAATAAAAATACGGGTTTCAAGCAGCGTTCCCACGGCGAATGTTCAGACAAATTCGGGGTATCTTCTGATAAGTCAGGGCGGAAAGATCCTCGAGACGCTCCGCAATCCGAAAAGCGGACTTATGAATATCATAGGCTCCGATCCCGACACAAGTCTTAAACAGGGAGATAAATTCATTTCCATCGATGATAAGAAAACCGAGAATCTGTACGATCTTCTCGAAGCTTTTGAGGAAAACGGCATGACGGGAGTTACCGATATAAACATCACCGACATTACGAATATTTCTTTCGTTTACGACAGCAGGATCACTGTTGAAATGGGAGCGCCGGGAGACCTTGACTATAAGCTTAAATTTGTTAATGAGATATTGACGAAACAGATAGGTTCGGGAGTTTTCGGAACACTCAGACTTCTGCATGACGGGAGCGGACAACTCAAATATTCCAGATACAGCGCTCAGTTTATCGACGAGGCGGGGGAACTCGAAAACAACCGCATATATGAGTCGAATATATCGATCTATGAATCATCCGTTTCGGAATCGGAATATATTTCGATATCGGAATCGCTCTCCGAACACGCTTACGATGAGGAACCGGAAGAAGATAATTACGAAGATACCTCCGCCGTGACTCAAGCACCTCCCGAAACCGAAGAGTCCGTGACCGAAACGGCTGCCACGATGATGGAGTAGAACTTTTGTGCCGCTGTGCAAAGCGTTTTTTCCATCTTTTCTCCTTTGAACTTGGCTAAAATGTAAAAAAATGAATATCAATTCTGCAAAATAACACAAAACGATTGTCATATTTGATAAATTTTAAGAATATTCTTAAAATATTTTAAAAAGACTTGAAAAATCGGAATTGTTATGATAAAATATAAATGTATACATATCCATTATGCCGCTGTCTTTTTATATGCGGCAAAATGGCGCAGATCAAATTAAATAATATTATCTGTAAAGAGATATAAATAATAGGAGGAACGAAGAATGCTGCAGGTTGACATGGAAGATAAGGATACATCTGCTCTTAACCTCGCGCCCGACGTTGTCATTAAGGTGATAGGAGTCGGAGGAGGCGGCGGAAACGCGCTTAACAGAATGATCGACAACGGTATCAAGGGAGTTGACTTCATCGCCGTAAATACCGATGCTATGGCTTTGAGCTCTTCAAAGGCCGTAACAAAGGTTCAGATAGGTCAGAAGCTTACGGGCGGAAGAGGCGCGGGAGCAAAACCCGAAATAGGCGAAAAAAGCGCTCAGGAAAACAAGGATGAAATAGCTGCCGCCATTAACGGCTCGAATATGGTTTTTATCGCTGCGGGAATGGGCGGCGGAACGGGTACGGGAGCCGCTCCCGTGGTAGCTCAGATAGCTCATGATATGGGTATCCTTACCGTGGGAGTCGTTACAAAGCCTTTCGGCTTCGAGGGCAAAAAGAAAATGGAAAAGGCGGAGGCGGGTATAGAGGAGCTTCGTCAGCACGTTGACGCTCTCGTTGTTATCCCGAACTCCAAGCTTCTTACCGTTTCGGACAGAAAGCTTACAATGATGGAATCGTTCGCAATGAGCGACGATATACTTAATACCGGCGTTAAGGCTATCGCCGAAATAGTGACCGTTGAAAGCTATATGAACGTTGATTTCGCCGATGTTGAGAGCACCCTCAAGGACGCCGGTCTTGCACATATGGCAGTCGGAACGGGTTCGGGCAAGGATAAGGTCAACGAAGCGTTTTCAAGCGTTGTTTCCAGTCCTCTTCTCGAAACCTCGCTCACAGGCGCTAAGAGACTTCTTCTTAATGTTACGTTCTCTCCCGATGTATATCTTGAGGACGTCAACGATCTCGCCGAGAGGATCGAACAGGCTGCCGCTTCGGATGTTGATATCATCTTCGGTTCGTCTCCCGATGACTCTCTTGATGACAGCATAAATGTCACGGTCATAGCGGCAGGTTTTGAAGAACCTGATGTGGTCAATGTTGACAATCAGCTTATGAACGAAGCAATGAAAGAATTCGCTCAGGCAAGAGGAAACGCGGGCGGAAGAAATATTTCTTCACAGTCTGTTCCCATCAGAAACACCGCAAAGAGCGATCCTCTTTTCACATACAGTTCAGCTTCGCAGAATATCTCCGCAGACGATGATCTCATCAATATGTTCAAGGACAGAAAATAAGATAAATGAATATTTACCGCCCCGTGAGCAAGCGGGGCGGTTTTTTAATCGACCTTCTCGGAAATCAGCGCACGGCTGCCGGCAAAATTCTTCGCAGTCAGCCGCACTGCGGTTTCCGAGGAGGTCTGATGAAATTTTCCTCTGATGTTTTTTCTTGTCGAATTTATGAATCCAGCGCATATTTATCCATGTAGTCGCTGTAAAGTCTCATATACTGCTCGCCTTCGCCTTTGTGTACCTCGGAGATGTATTCGTGACGGTTGACCTTCCCCGCGTTTTTCTTCTGCGCGCCGATCACATAAACCGCAATGTTGGAGCAGTGATCGGAGATCCTTTCGAGATTTACAAGCAGATCGAGAAAGTTGATCCCTGTTTCAACTACGCATTTGCCCGTTTTGAGACGTTCGATATGACGCGCCTTGAGTGTTTCGTTAAGATAGTCGATGACCTCTTCAAGCGGCTCGATCTTAACCGCTGTGGTGATATCATCGAATTCAGCGCATCTGCAGGCCATGCCGATTATTTCCTCCGCAGCGTCGCTTATGATGTTGAACTCCCGCATAGCGGAATCGGAAAATCCGCTCTCTCCCATGTTTTTAAGTTTCCGGAGTCTTTCGGCGCTTTCGATAAGATTCATCGTATAATCGCCTATTCTCTCAAATTCTCCCGTAAGGTGGAGCAGAAGAGTCACGTGTCTGTTTTCGTATTCGGTAAGCTCGCAGTGCGTGAGCTTAACAAGATACTCGTTGAGATTGTCTTCCATGCGGTCGATACATTCTTCACGGTCTTTCATTTTCTCAACGGCTTTTTCGTCAAAATTCGTGAAAAGCTTCCTCATTCCCTCAAAATTCCGCGAGCTGAGCTTTGCCATATTGAGAACCGCGCTCTTTGCCTGCTGTATGGCAAACGCGGGAGATTTCAATATCCTGTCGTCAAGAATGGTGACCTCGGGAAGAGGCGCTTCGTCCTCATCGCCCGGCTTGTCCTTGATAGTGATAACGGCAAGCTTCTCAAGCTGATTATGAAGCGGAAGAAGCACAAGCGTCACCGTGACATTAAATACAGTATGGAAATTAGCTATACTTCCCATAGTCATCTCCGACTGCCAGAACGACAGACCGACAGTATACTCCAAAGCGTATATCAGGGAAAGAAAAAGCACTGTCCCCAAAATGTTGAAATAAATGTGAACGACTGCCGCTCTTTTGGCGTTTTTTTCGGCATTTACCGCGGAAATAAGCGGAGTTACGCAAGTTCCGATGTTCGACCCCATGATTATCGGAAACGCCGATGAAAACGGAAGATAACCGTTTAGGGATATCGCCTGTAAAATTCCGACCGCAGCCGAAGAGCTTTGAAGAAGTACAGTCACAAGAGCTCCCGCGAGAATTCCGAGTATGGGATTGGAAAGCGCAGTGAATACCTTTGTGAACGCGGGAAGCTCCGAAAGAGGAGCAACCGCCTCCGTCATGGAATTCATTCCCATGAAGAGTACTCCTATTCCCAGAAAAACTTCTCCCGCCGTTCTTGCCCCGCCTTTTTTGAAGAGCATGGACAAGGCAAGTCCCGCAATGCAGAACATGGGCGCCAGCACCTTTGTATCGAGAAAATCAAATACCGAGCCGCCCGTACCCTCGATCTCCGCAAGACGGAGTATCTGTCCCGTTATGGTCGTTCCGATATTCGCGCCCATAATAACTCCGACAGCCGAGCCGAGACTCATTATTCCCGCGTTTACAAGACCTACAACTATTACGGTAGTAGCTCCCGACGACTGTATGCACGCGGTGACAAGCGTTCCCAGAAGCACGCTTTTAAGAATATTTCCCGTTAATTTTCTCAGGATTTTTTCCATCTGACCGCCCGAAGCCTTTTCAAGACTCGTTCCGAGCATCTGCATACCGTAAAGGAACAGCGCGGTTCCTCCGAGAGCCTTTATCGCTGTGATAATTAACTGCACTGTGGTCATAAATCGATTCCTTTCCCTCTTTTTTCCAAGCTGCGGATATCTTCTTTCTTTCAAAGATTGTTCAAGGTTATTATAAACCCGAAATTTCAATATGTAAATACTTTTTTTTGACAATTTTTTAAAGAGAAAATTTTTGGAAAGAGCGACAATACAGCGTTTGTTTTATCTGTAAAATTTGTGTAAAATTCGGATCTTTCCGCAGCGGTGGGAGATCAAAAAGCGGCGGCTTGCGGAAGAGTTCACTCCGCAAGCCGTTTATTACACGTTATGTTTTCTTTTTTCCTCGTATTTGTGCTTAGTCGCAAGTCCGCCTCTTATATGACGCTCCCGCTTGTTTATTTCAAGAATTTCCTTTACCTCTTTAAAGAGCGAAGGACTGTCTGACGGAAGCTTTTCGGTCAGATCTTTATGTACGGTGGATTTGCTTATTCCGAATTTTTTAGCCGCGCTGCGTACCGTTCCCTTGCTTGAAACTATATATTCCCCTAAAATTACGGATCTTTCTCTTTTATCTTCCGTATCAAGATGATATTCAGACAATTGCATCAGCTCCGAAAACATTATATATAGACAAATCGTCTTTTAAATTATATGTGTTTTTCAAAGACGTTATACAATTTTTTTCACGAAAACAAATTCTTATATTGCAGCTTTTGGTTTTTCTTTTGCGGTATGCTTTTTTCGCTCAAAACCGGATTGCGGCAAATGTTCGCTTTCATCCGTCAGGAACGAAAAAAAACGCCGACAAAATACATAAATGATTTCCGTGACGGGCGAGTGAATTAATACTTGACATATTTGACAGGATGTGATAAAATATAAACGAGGCATTATTCGGTAAATATATGGGGGAAAATTCAATGAAACAATTCCAGTTCGTTTATTACAGCACCGATTCCCTGCGCCGCGATCTTTGTAAGATAACCGGCTGGCGGAAAACGCATATTACTTCCTGCATGATATTTCAGATCTATTCGGAAAAACCCGATAAAACTCTTATAGAAGAAATATGCGGCACAGTTGAAAACTTCGTTTCCGATGCGATGTATTTCGGCTGTTCGACTAACGGTAATATTCTGAACGGAAGATTCTCCGAATCAAAGGCAGCCATTGTCTGCACTGTCTGCGAATACCCCGAAACAAAAGCGGAAATTCTGCAATACCCGCTTACCGGTGAGAATATAGAAGAAGTAACCGAAGATTTTCTTGAAAAACTTGACGAAAGACCTTGGGTAAAATTCGTTGAGCTTGAAGCAACTATCATGCACTCATCCCTTAAACCGTTCGCGGATAAACTTGAAAGAGCAAGAAAAGATATTCTGATATTCGGCGGCGGAGCTTTCAGCGATGATATAAACTCCAACGATGCCTGCGTTTTTTCAAGCGCAGGAGGATATTCGGAGGACGGCATCGTTCTCCTGCTCGTCGGAGGCGGTGATATACATATCACAACCACTTTTATCACAGGCTGGAAGCCTTTGTGCAAGGAATTTCACATAACAAAGGCAGATGGCAATATCCTGTACGAGATAGACGGTCTGCCCGCTTACGATGTTTACTATAAATATCTCAACATCAAAAACGATGAGAATTTCTTCAGAAACGCACTTGAATTTCCTCTTTTCTATGAGCACAACGGTATTCAGATACTGCGCGCTCCGAAATTCTGCAATCCCGACGGCTCTCTTTGTTTAACAAGCGACATCGACGAGAATGTTTCGGCTCGCATCGCTTACGGAGATTCCGCTACAATCCTTGATATCGTCCGCGGTTTCGAAAACACACTCCTCGATTTCCGTCCCGAAGCGATAAAAGTCTTTTCCTGCGCGGTAAGGCGAGTTTTCTGGGGAAACCGCGACATAAGCAAGGAAACGGAACATTTTCAGGACATAGCTCCCACATCGGGTTTTTATACTTCGGGGGAATTCATTCGAACCAACGGGAAAATGAATCTCCACAATCTCACTCTTGTCATCGCCGCGTTAAGAGAAGGCGATCCCGCGGCGGAAAATAAAACTCACGGTTTTATTATGAACAGAGAGGAAGAATACATAGGCAGATCCGCTATGATAAACCGTCTCGCAAACTTTATAAACGTCGCGACAAACGAACTTGAAGAAACTAACAAAAAGCTTGCTTTCGTTGCCGTAACCGATGGTCTTACAAGGCTTTTCAACCGCACCGAGATACAGAGGAGAATAAATGAACGTCTCTCTTCGGGGAACACCCTTTCGCTTGTGATGATGGATATTGACAACTTTAAAAAAGTCAACGATACTTTCGGTCACAGCGAGGGAGACATTGCAATAACAGGTCTTTCCGAGCTTCTTCATGATATTGTTTCCGAATTCGGAGAAAATACCGACGCGGGAAGATGGGGCGGCGAGGAATTCATGCTTATGCTCCCGTTTCACGCCGATAAGGCTGCTTGTATCGCCGAAAGAATAAGGGCGCGGTTTTCGGAGCTTTGCTTTCCCGCGGCAAAAAATCAGACTGTAAGTCTCGGCGTTACCGAGGCAAAAGCGGGAGAAGCTCTCGATACGCTTCTCATAAGAGTGGATAAAGCGCTGTACTCCGCCAAAAACAACGGAAAAAATCAGTACGCGGTAATGTAAAAAATCCCCCTATAGAGGGGATTTTTTTATTTCAGGCGTTGCGTATAAGTTCATCAGCGATGGAATTTATTTCCTTAATGACGCTGCTTATGTCAGTAAGACTGCTGTTGATAATATCCGTGCTGGAATTGAGTGAATCGACCGCGTCGTTTGTGCGGAGAACTCCCGACTGAGTTTTTGAAACGTCTTCGGCAATGGTATCCGAAAGAGACATTATCTCACTGACGTTTCCGAGAATACTGTTTGTGTGTTCCTTTGCTTCGTTAAGTGTTTCAGCCGATTTTGCGGCAAGTCCTCTGACTTCACCCGCAACCACGGCGAAGCCTTTTCCGTGTTCGCCCGCTGACGCCGCTTCTATCGAAGCGTTTATAGCAAGGATATTCGTCTCTTCGGAAATGGATTTTATCTTTTCGAGGATCTTATTGTATTCCTCGATGCTTACGCTGATTTTCGTAACGCTTCCTCTGATCTCGTTTGTTCTTGAATCGATATTCGTCATATCGTCGTCGAGGTTGTGCATTTCCATTCTGATATCGTTGTTTTTTGAAGCGTTGTCCGACGCGCGCGCCGCGATCGGATCAATTTTTTCCGAAAGCAGAATCAACTGGTTCTGAATTCTCTGAGTTGCGTCTTTAAGCGCTGAATTCTGACGGTCGATATCGTCTTTCATTTTCTGCATTTGTTTTTTCTCGTACATTACGCAGTTTGAGGGGGTATTATCGCCCGTAAATATCGTAAGAGCCATACTCCGGCAGCTCTTGAAGCCGCAAGCGTGGCAGTCGATGTTGCGTTCCATGTCGGTGAACTTTTCCATGCTGTTAAATACATCGTTAAGCTCTTCGTCGGAAGGAATAATGTTGCGGCTTCTGTCGGTATAAGTCCTGAGAAAATCCTCAAGCTTCAGTTCCTTAAAGACTCTCTTATGGAAACGCTCCGATTTTTTTCTGGAGAAAGCCCATTTTCTGGCGTTTGTCATTATATCGTAAGCGCCGAAGGAGCTGAACGTTTCTTTAGCGCCCGCACCGGAGTTGCAGCCGAACTCGCAGGAAAGAACATCATAGACCTGCGGCAGATGCGACGGGCTTGTCTTTAAGTATTCTTCAAAATCATCATATACCTTCTGAACGCCCTCGGAGGTAGTTATCTTTAAAGTGGGATCATATGCGTAGAGACATTCCTTGAGTCCGCCCGGAAGGGGATAAAACGCTCCGTCGAAGCCTCTCTGCGCGGAAAACTCAAATTCGCTGTGACCCGTGGGGAGAACGATATTATGCTCCCTCAGATATTTTGACACGCGCGCGAAAGTAATATTGTACCTGATAACTCCCGTATTTACGAATTCGTCACCCTTTGCAAGACACGGAGTAAGTCCCGCGAGGATATCATTGCTGTGGAGATATTTTCTTACGTAAATACCCGCGCACATAAGCGGAGACTGCACAGGCGAAAGCCTTGGCAGAAGCTCCGGTTTATGCTTTTCGGCATAGTTTACGATCGCGGCGCAGGGCTGGGAGATTATCTTCTTGCCGGGATTTCTTTTCAAATATTCCACGTGCATATATGTACAGATATCCGCTCCGAACGAACCGTCGTAAATCTCGTGGATACCATTGTCCTTGAACCATTTCAGAACATGACGCCATTTTCCGTCCATAGCGCTCTTTATCGCGGGGGCAACCACAAGCGATACTTTTTGTTTTTTGGCAAGCGCGAGAACCTCTTCCAGATCATCGTCAAAGTATCTTGCTCCGTGGAGGCAATGCTTTACACATTCTCCGCACTTGATACAATTATCGTTGTTAATGTGAACAACTCCGCCCTCGTAATGGTTCGCCGTAGGAACAGGGCAAACTCTTATACAGGCATTGCAGCCTATGCATTTTGTTGCGTCAACATGAACCATATTTTTCAGCCTTTCCGATTTATAATATTGCTTGTTGGCATTTTAAAGTGCAATATCACCTTTCTACATATTATAACACAAAAAGAAATCCTTGTCAATAATTTTTTTAAAAAAAGCAATGAAAATACGGCAGGACAGATTTGACTTTAAGTGAAAAATCTGATATATGCCAAACACACGGATAAAAAGGCGGCAATGATTTTTTGTACATAAATGACTATCGGTCATTATTTTTCGGGGGAAAATATCGTCAGTTTTGGTATTGACTGAAATTCTGTCCGTGATATAATTAGTATATCATATAATATAATATCATAAAAAATTATACGGAAAGGAAGATTCTTTTGAGTTCGGAAAACGGCAGCGCAAAGGAAAACGGAAGCTTTATGTTCAAAGCGGCGACTTTTATCGTGGATAAAAGAAATCTGTTTTTCCTGCTATTCATCTTTGCTTTTATTTTCTGCTTCTTTTCTTCGGGCTGGGTGGAGGTTGAGAATGATATCACCGCTTATCTCGCCGAAGATACCGAAACCAGACAGGGACTTACACTTATGAACGATGAATTCGTTACATACGGCACTGCTTCCGTTATGGTTACGAACGTCACTTTTTCCGAGGCGGAGACGCTCAGGGAAAAAATCGAAGAAATCGATGGAGTCGATTCCGTTGAATTTGATGATTCCGAAGAACATTACAGGAATACATACGCTCTTTTCTCCATAACCTTTGAGGGCGAAGAAAGTGACGAGACAAGCGCTGAAGCCATGAAAGATGTCACGACGCTGCTTTCGGGATACGATGTATGCGTTGACAGCACCGTCGGCACAAACGACAGCGAAACTCTCGCGCAGGAAATGAATATCGTCACGGTTATAGCCGCGGTGATCATCGTTGCGGTCATTCTCTTCACATCGAAGGCATACGCGGAGCTTCCCGTTCTCGTCATGACCTTCGGCGGGGCGGCGATACTCGCAAAGGGTACGAATTTCCTGCTCGGAACGATATCCTTTATCTCCGATTCGGTAACGATAATCCTTCAGCTTGCGCTCGCGATAGACTACGCCATAATCCTGATGAACCGATACAGCGAGGAGCATGAAAAGCTTCCCGAAAGAGAAGCCTGCATTACCGCTCTGAGCAAAGCTATCCCCGAAATATCTTCATCGAGTCTTACCACCGTATCGGGTCTTGCCGCTCTTGCGTTCATGAAATTCGGCATAGGCAAGGATATGGCGGTCGTACTTATCAAGGCGATCTTTTTCAGTCTTGTATCGGTATTTCTGCTTATGCCGGGACTCATAATGCTGTTTGCTCCGATGCTTGAAAAAACGCGCCACAAGAGTTTTGTGCCGTCCATCTCCGCTGTCGGGAAATTTGCGCACGCCACAAAATATGTAATTCCGCCGATATTCATCGTTATTATCGTCGCGGCGTTCTTCTTTTCGAGCAAATGTCCCTACGCATACGGAATGACCGATCTTACCACTCCGAGACAGAGCGAATCTCAGCTTGAAAAACAAAAGATAAAAGATACGTTCGGGAGTACGAATCTTATGGCTGTTATCGTGCCGTCGGGAGATTACGAAAAAGAAGCGAAAATGATATCCGAAATCGAATCGCTTGACAAAACGGAATCCGTGATGGGTCTTGCGAATATCGAAGCTATGGACGGATATGACTTGACCGACAAGCTTAATCCCAGACAGTTCGCCGAGCTTACGGGACTTGACTATGAAGCGTCAAAGCTTATTTACGCGGCTTATGCCGTAAATGACGAGGACTACGGCGAAATAGCGGGAAATCTCAGTACATACTGCGTACCGCTTATTGATATGTTCATGTTTGCTTATGACGAGGTCGAAAAAGGATACGTAACTCTCGACGATGAGATGCAGTCCGATCTTGACGAGCTTCACGAAACGCTTGACAAGGCGCTTTTGCAGCTTAAAACCGATGATTATACGAGAATACTGGTATATTCCTCTCTTCCCGAAGAGGGAGACGAAGCGTTCGCGCTCCTTGACAGCATACACGAAACGGTCAGAAAATACTATCCCGAAAATTCATACGTTATCGGAAACACGACCTCCGACTATGATCTGTCGTCGTCGTTCGGCACGGATAATATCATAATCAGCGTTCTTTCGGCGTTATTCGTAATCATTATCCTGCTGTTCACGTTTAAATCGGCGGGGCTTCCCGTACTGCTTATCGCGGTCATTCAGGGGAGCATATGGATGAACTTCTCGTTTCCGTACCTTGAAAGCTCTCCGCTTTACTTTTTAAGCTATCTTATTGTAAATTCCATTCAGATGGGAGCGAACATCGACTATGCGATCGTCATTTCTTCAAGATACATGGAACTCAGAAACGAAATGAAAATCAAAGACGCCATAATAGAAACTCTCAATCAGGCGTTCCCCACCATAATCACATCAGGCTCCATTCTTTGTTCGGCGGGATTTCTTATAGGGATACTTTCAACGAACGCGGCGATTTCTCCTATAGGGATATGCCTCGGAAGAGGCACTCTCATGTCGATAATACTTGTTATGTGCGTACTTCCGCAGATACTTATCCTCGGAGATACGATAATAGAAAAGACATCATTCTCATTTAAAAAGCGACCGAGAACTATCATGAAAAACAGCCGCCTCGTCGTAAACGGGACCGTCCACGGCTTTGTGAACGGCAGACTTGACGGATATGTGGCGGGCGTTATTATCGGAGATATGGACGCAAAGGTCGAAAACAAGGCGGAAAAAGCAAACTCTGCTTTACTTCTCACGGAGGCGGATGATCATGAAGAAACCGTTAATTAACCGTATCACGGCGGTTCTTACCGCCGTACTCGCGGGAGTTCTCTGCCTGTCGGAGCTTTTCCCCGCGGCAGCCGAAACAATAACCTTAGAGGAAATCCATATTTCTTCGGCGGAAGAGCTTTCAAAATTTTCCGACTCCTGCGTCTTTGACAAGAATTCAAGAGGAAAAACCTGTATTCTCGACTGTGATATCGATATGACGGGAACGGATTTTGAACCCATACCATCCTTTGGCGGAACATTTGACGGAAACGGTTTTACCATATCGGGAATAAAAATCACCCGAAACGGCGAAAATACAGGATTCTTCAGAAAGCTTGAAAGCACGGCGGAGGTCAAAAATCTTTCTGTCAGGGGAAGGGTCATTTCAGACAGCGGGATAAATACGGGCGGTATCGCGGGCGTGAATAACGGCACGATAACAAATTCCGTGTTTATCGGCAGCATATCCTCCGAGGAAAAAGCAGGCGGCATAGCGGGACAGAATAACGGCGTGATAGCTTCCTGCCGCACGGAGGGAGTTATCGCCGCAAAGCATATGGCAGGCGGTATCACAGGCGAAAACACGGGAGCTGTGATATCTTCGGAAAATCTTTCGTCTGTCAATACCTCGCCGAATGACGGCGATACTCTGTCTCTCGATGATTTTTCTCTCGGCAGTCTCGGGGTGACCGAAAGAACAGCCAATATCTCCGATATCGGAGGAATTGCGGGCTATTCCGAGGGACAGATACAAAACAGCGTGAACAAGGGAACGGTGGGATATGCTCACATCGGCTACAACATCGGAGGAATTGCGGGCAGACAAAACGGCTACATCTCCGACTGCAAAAACTACGGTATTGTAAACGGCAGAAAAGATGTCGGAGGAATAGCCGGTCAGGGCGAACCGTCCGTTTCGCTTCTGTTTGCGGAAAAAAAGCTTAACACGCTCCGCACCGAGCTTGACGCTTTGAACGATACCCTTGACGGCACGATACGCAGAGCCGAAAGCAGATACGATATCTCCTCCGATGACATGAACAGCGTTTTCCGGGAGCTCGACAATATCACACAAGCCGCTGACGGATTCGCCGATGAAGCCGACAGGGTGATAAACGCCGACATAGATTCCGTGAATGAATTGTCCTCGCGTGCTTCGGAGCTTACCGCAAGACTTGAAACAATTTCCGAATGTTTCTCCGAAAGTGCGGAATGTGTGAAAATATCTCTTGACGAAATAAGCGAGGCGGCGGATTATCTGGATGAAGCTTTGGGTGACGCCGACAGCGGCTTTGAAGAGCTTTCAAATATCTTTGACGATCTGTTCGATTCGGTGGAACAGCTCAGGAACGCTTCGGATAATATCAATGACAGCTTGCTGTTTCTTCAGAACGCTATCGGAGACTCCGAAACAGTTCAGAACGCGCTTGACGATCTGAGCGCAAGTCTCTTTGAAATGGGGAAATGCTTAAACGAATTATCGCTGACGGCAGATAATGCTTTTGAAGAAACGGAAGCGCTAATCGGCAGAATATCGGAAAAAACGGATAAGATCCTTGAAAACGCGGAAAATTATCTGCCCGTTCTTTGCTCGGCTCTTACGGATCTTGCTCTTAACGCGCAGAATCTTGCTTCACTGATGAACAGCGGAGCGGGTGATATCGCGGAAATAAGAAAGCTTATCTCATCGGGGTCGGATGACCCCGCCGAATATATGACATACATAAGCGACATTCTGGGAGTCTTTTCTTCGGACAGTTTTTCGGAAATGTTTTCATCGTTTGCACTGATCGCGCAGGCGGCTTATGATTTGATATCACAGAGCGCGAGAGATGAATACGACAGCGTGGTCGGCGGAGTAAACAGCGTATCGGGAACAGATCTTGGAAATTCTCTCGGACAGACGGGCGAAAAGATAAAGGACACGGGTGAAGCGGCGAATGGTCTTTTCTCGGCGCTTTCCGTTTTGACGGGTCAGCCCGATATCCCTTCCTTTGACGAAGTTATAGAATCGCTCAGAAAAGCGAACCTCAACATTGACAGCGCCGAGGATTATATCATGAACGTCATTGACGCGTTTGAAGAGGCATCGGTTTATTTTTCGGATTCGTTCGATTCCCTGCTTGCGGCTTCGGCGGTGATAAACGACGCGTTTTACGATATCTGTGCGGCGGGCGACAATCTTTCGGACGGATTTGCCGAAATAAATGAAGCGGCGGAATATTTCTCCTCTCTGCCCGATGTGAAATTCACGGGAGCAGACGAGGATATTATCAGCACGCGCAAAAATCTTGAGGAAAAAGTAACAGATCTGATAGACGCTCTCGATTCCGCAGAAAACAGTTTAAGCGTTTCCTCGGATATGCTGACCGAGGATCTCAGCCTTATCAACAAACAGGTGCGGGACATTTATACAACTATCCTCGAAATGGCGGATGATATAACCGAAGCATCGACGGATATAGATGATTATACCGAGGATGTCTCGGCGGAGGACACATACGGAAGATCCGACGGAAAAATCTCATTCTGCGAAAATTTCGGAGAAATAAACGGCGATACCTGTGTCGGCGGTATCGTCGGAACGATGGGCATAGATCTGGAATTCGACCCCGAAGGAGATATACAAACTCAGGGAAAACGCTCCTCTGATTTCATGTACAAATCGAAAACCGTTACGAGAGACTGCGTAAACCGCGGCACAGTCACTTCAAAATACGACAACTGCGGCGGCATTGCGGGGCTTATCGAAACGGGCTGTCTTATTGACTGCACGGCTTACGGCATAATAAGATCCACCGACGGCGGATATGTCGGAGGTGCCGCGGGAAGCTCCGAATCGGCGGTTTACCGCTCATACGTTATGGCTCATGTCGGAGGGAAAAATTATGTAGGGGGACTCTGCGGTTACTGCATGGATATGCGGGATTCCGTTTCTTATGTGATAATTGACGAGTGCGGAGACTATACGGGGCTTGCGGTCGGCTATGAGGACGCGGAGGGAACTCTCGTCAATAACTGCTTTGTTGACAATTCCGCTCTCACGGGAGAACGCTCCATTGGCGGAGCGGACGGCGTAAGCCTTGACGGAAAAGCTTATCCCGTGACATATGATGAAATGATACAAAAAGACGTTCCCGCCGATTTCAAGGAATTAAAGCTCACCTTCGTTTCCAACGGAGAAACCGTGGGCGAATACAGATTTTCCTACGGCGGAAAAATAACTGACGAGGATATCCCCGAAATACCCGCAAAACAGGGATTCTTTTCCGAGTGGACGGAATTTCCGCGCGATATGCTTTTCTTTCCCGAAACAGTAAGCGCGGTATATAAAAAATATATTACGTCGATTTCCTCCGAGATGAAACGCGGAGAATACAAATCGCTCGTTGTTTCGGAAGGCGATTTTACCGATTCGGATGTGATATCGGCGGAGGATGTCGGAAACAACAGCTATGTTATTTCTCTTCCCGATGACAAAAAAACATCGCATATCATAAGATTCTGCACGGAAAAAGCTCCCGAAAAAACTTCGATTTATATAAACGGCGTTCTTGCCGAAACAAAAGCCGACGGAAGCTACGCCGTGTTTGAAGTGCAGGGGAATGAATTCACCCTGCGCGAAGAATACAATGCTTCTTCTTTTATCGTTTATGTAATCATCGCCGCTGTTTTCTTTGCGGCTGTGCTGATTATAATTATTGCGGCAGGAAAAAAGAAGAAGAAAAATAATCGCGGATAACCGAAAATGCCCGCTTTGAGAAATCAAAGCGGGCATTTGTTTTCTTCGGACGTGACGGATTCCAAAATTTACATTGTAAAAAACGGAATAGGAGAAGCTTATGCTGACAATAATTATTCTGACAGGTTTTTCTGCCTCTGATACTGCGGGCAAAGAAAGCATAATAAAACCTTGGAGAATAAAATGTACTACAATAAAGTTCAGATATGCGGCGTTGATACGTCAAGACTTCCCGTTTTAAAAGAAAGCGAAAAAACAGAGCTTCTGAAAAAATACAAGGAAGGCGATAAATCGGCAAGAGATAAGCTTATCATGGGCAATCTCAGGCTCGTATTAAGCGTTATCCAGAAGTTTCTCGGAAGAGGCGAAAGCCCCGACGATCTCTTTCAGGTCGGCTGTATCGGTCTTATGAAGGCTGTGGATAATTTTGATCTTTCTGTCGGCGTGCGTTTTTCCACATATGCCGTTCCGATGATATCGGGGGAACTCAGGCGTTATCTGCGTGATTTTTCCCCTATAAGAGTCAGCAGAAGCATGAGGGATCTCGCCTGCAAGGCTTTGCAGGAAAAGGAAAGACTCACTCTTTTGTATAAAAGAGAGCCGTCTGTCGATGAAATAGCAAAAAGTCTCGATATTCCGAAAAGCGATATCGTTCTGGCGCTTGAAAGCATAAGCGATCCCGTTTCGATCTATGAACCCGTATACTCCGATAAAGGAGATACTCTTTATGTTCTCGATCAGCTCGGCGACAGCAGCAGCGACAGAGACTGGCTCGATGAGATATCCATGAAGGAAGCCATCCGTTCCCTCAAGGGGCGCGAAAAGGACATACTTTATCAGAGATTTTTCCGCGGAAAAACTCAGATAGAGGTCGCGGAGGAAATCGGTATTTCCCAGGCTCAGGTCTCAAGGCTTGAAAAAAGTATTCTGAAGAAAATAAAGGGAAATGTCTGAAACAGCGTCTCTTACAGAAACAATCTCATAACGGCGGCTGTAACGGCGCACAGGATCATTCCCATAAGCGTGGGTATGACAAAGGCGGCAAACGCCCACCGGAATTTTCCCGATTCCTTTTTCACGGTCATGCAGGAGGTCGCGCAGGGAAAATGACACAGCATGAAGATCAGCGTACAGACAGCGGTGACAACTGTCCAGCCGTTGTTTACAAGTATTTCCCGAAGTGAGGAAAGACTTTCGTAATCGGTGATAACTCCCGATGAGGTATACGCCGTAAGCATTATCGGAAGAACTATCTCATTCGCGGGAAAGCCCAGAACAAACGCTATCAGGATCGTTCCGTCAAGACCCAGAAACCTCCCGAACGGATCGAGAAAATCCGTGAGGATATGCAGTATCGTTTCACCGTCAACTCGGATATTCGCCGCAAGCCATATTATAAGCCCCGCAGGAGCGGCGGCGCAGACGGCTCTTCCGAGAACGGCGGCGGTTCGGTCAATGAGCGAGCGCACAATGACTTCAAGAATCTTGGGTTTTCTGTAAGACGGCAGTTCCAGCGTGAACGCCGACTGTTCGCCCTTTAAAACGGTTACGGAAAGTATTTTCGAGGCGAGCAGCGTCAGCAGCACTCCCAGAATGATAAGTCCCGTGAGAATAAGCGCCGAAAAAAACGTCCCTCCGGCCGTGCCTCCCAAAAAGAATATCGTGATAAGCGCAATGAGCGTGGGATATTTCCCGTTGCAGGGCATGAATACATTTGTGAGCATTGCAATAAGACGTTCTCTGGGGGAGTCAATGATCCTGCACCCCGTGATACCCGCCGCGTTGCAGCCGAGACCCATTGCCATGGTAAGAGCCTGTTTTCCGCAGGCTCCGGATTTTTTAAAATATCTGTCGAGATTGAAAGCCATTCTCGGAAGATATCCCGAATCCTCAAGTATCGTAAAAAGCGGAAAGAAAATCGCCATCGGCGGAAGCATTACGGCAACGACCCAGGAAAGAACTCTGTAAATACCGTCGATAAGCACTCCCGTGAGAAAATCGGGAGCGTTTGTTTTTTCCATTCCGTTACGGAGAATATCTCCAAGAGCGGCAAAGCCTTTCGACATAAGCTCCGACGGGTAATTTGCGCCCGAAACGGTTATCCAGAAAATAAGCAGTAATAAAAGCGCCATAACGGGCACTCCGAAAATTTTATGAGTGAGTATTCTGTCTATCTTACGGTCGT
This sequence comes from uncultured Ruminococcus sp., assembly GCA_964501705.1. Classification (GTDB taxonomy): domain Bacteria; phylum Bacillota; class Clostridia; order Oscillospirales; family Ruminococcaceae; genus RGIG4694. Next base: position 21,771 of record CAZCUQ010000006.1, read on the forward strand.
GTTCATAATATTCCTTATTGTGAAAACGCACGCATTTGTCGGATATTTCCTCGGCTCGCCTGATTATTGTCTCAACTATTGTATCCTTGACCTCGCCGCAGGAAAACTCACAGTTTTGGCACTTATGAAATTCCGAGGTTATTTCGGTCAGGGATTCGGATTCAAAATCGACATTTGTTTTTTCGGAGAGAGTTTTTTTCATTTCGCCGTCGCAGTCGAGGATTCGAAGAGATACGAATCTTTCGCTTTTGCAGGGGTATATTTTGTCTCTTATAATATCCGCCGTTTTCCTGACTGCCTTTTCGATATTATCGGGATAAATAACGGGAGGGGTGTATTCCCGTTCCGCAAAGGCTTCGGGGAGTCTGTCGAGGAATTCATTTATTCCGACGTTTTTTCCCGCGCTCATGGGGCAGACGGGAACGCCCAGGATCTCTTCGAGAGTTTTTGTATCCACCTCGATCTTTTTCTTTTCCGCCTCATCCATAAGATTCACGCAGACGATAACATTCGGAGTTATTTCAAGAGTTTGCAGGACAAGATTCAGATTTCTTTCAAGGCATGACGCATCGCAGACGACAGCCACTGCCGATATTTTTTCAAAAAGTATGTAATCGCGCGCCTCGGCTTCTTCTTTTGAATTTGCAAAGAGCGAATAAGTTCCCGGCAGGTCGGCGAGAATATATCTTTGTCCGCCACGGGTAAAAACTCCCTCGCCCGCAGAGACGGTTTTTCCCGTCCAGTTTCCCGTATGGCGGTTAAGTCCCGTAAGAGCGTTAAAAAGCGTGGATTTTCCGACGTTCGGATTTCCCGCCAGGGCAATGATCAGGTCATTTTCCGCGCGTTTTATTTTAATTTTGTCTTTTCTTGCTTCAAATCTTCCATCTGGCATTTTATTTCCTCCCCAATAAATAATTTACTTATTTATTATATTTATTATTTCGCTTTTTAAGAACTTTTTTCGATTTTTTCTTACGGAACATCGGCTCTGAAAACGCGGGGGAGGATTGGGCTTTGGAAAACGGTATTTCCTATATGAGATTTAACAGCGGAGAATCGCGAAAAGAAGCTCACGGCTTTTACCGTTCACCTGGGTTTGATTCTGAGAAAAATCAGATACGATTTATGAAACATATATGATATGTAATTTTACCGATATTTATTACCGGATTGTTTATAAAATATTTACATATCTATAACCTCGTCTTAGAAAAATACTTTGGAAAATATGATATAATGTAATGATAAATACATTATATTGGAGAGATGAATGTGGCGGATATACTTTCAATAGGGGAGCTTCTTATCGATTTTATCGAACTGACCGATGAAAACGGCGATGTTTACTATAAAAGAAACGCGGGAGGCGCTCCCGCAAACGTTGTATGTATGGCGGCAAAACTCGGAGCTTCGGCGGGGCTTATCTCAAAAATAGGCGGAGATATGTTCGGAGATTATCTCAAAAAGGTTATTGAGGATATAGGCGTTGATACTTCGGGGCTTATCGTCGATAAAGATTTCAGGACTTCTCTTGCGTTTATACGGAAAAACGACGATGGCGCGCGTGATTACGTTTTTTACAGGAAAAATACCGCCGACCTTAATCTCAACTTCAATGAAGTGCGGCTGAAGCTTATCGACGAATGTAAGATATTTCATTTCGGGGGACTTTCTCTTATTAGAGAACCTTCAAAGTCGGCGGTTCTGAATTCGGTGGAATACGCAAAATCAAAGGGTAAGATAATTTCTTTCGACCCGAATTACAAGCCGAAGCTTTGGAGCAATACCGACGCGGCGGCAAAAAGTATGCAGAACGCCGTTCGGTATGCGGATATCATCAAGGTGTCGGAAAATGAGCTTCAGCTAATTTCGGATTGCGGAAATCTTCTTCCCGCAGTGGCAAAGCTGCTGAATGAAGGCGTAAAGATCATATGCGTTACCCAGGGTGCCAAGGGATGTATCATCGCGACAAATTCCTCGGTGGAGCTGTATTCGTCCTATAAAGCGGAATCCGTAGATACGATAGGCTCCGGAGACAGCTTTCTGGGTGGTTTTCTTTTCAAGCTTCTTGAAAAAGCAAAGGATATCTCTGAGCTTTCAATGAACGAGATTTATGATATGGCAATGTATGCAAACGCCTGCGGAGCGCTTTCATCAATGAAAACGGGGGCGATCCCATCGATGCCGTCGCAAAGCGAGGTCGATTCTTTTATGGAAAAAAATAAAAATCTCGCGGAGGGAGGAGTGCTTTGATCATGTATAAATCAATTTTATTCGATCTTGACGGAACTCTCGCGGATACTACCGAGGGAGTATGCAAATCAGCGGAATATTCTCTTAAAAAAATGAATGTTCCCGAAAAGGATTTCGGAGATCTTAACAGATTCATAGGTCCTCCCTTGCAGGCGACATATAAAAGCATCTACAAAATGAACGACGGTGACGTTAAGAGAGCTGTGAATTTTTTCCGTGAATTCTATGGAGCGAAGGGAGTACTTATGTGCAGACCCTACGATAAAATGAACGAGCTTCTTCTGAAGCTGAAATCTGCGGGATATAAGCTCGGCACGGCTACTTACAAAAAAGAATGTTATGCGAAAATTCTGCTGAAAGACAAGTTTTCCGATGCTTTTGATGTTATCATGGGCGCTGACGGAGAGGGAAAATTGACAAAATCGCAAATTATACGCTCCGTTATCGAAAAGCTCGGAGCATCCTGCGGCGAGACTGTTCTGATAGGAGACACGATGTTTGACCTTGAAGGCGCAAAAGAGGCGGGAATTGATTTTATAGCAGTGACTTACGGCTTCGGCTTTAAAACGGAAAGCGACCTGAAAGGAGAAAAATATGTCGCTTGTCTTAAAAACGTTTCGGAGATAGGGGAGTTCTTTTCGGTATGAAAATCAAGCTGTGTAAACTCATTCAGCGGAAGCAAACCTGACGCGCAGTTGGCTGCCGGTATTTCCCTTTGTTCAATTGTCCGAAACGAAGCTTCCTTTTTGCTCTCTTTTTGCCTTGTACAGCATTTCGTCCGCTTTGTCGAGGATGGAGTCGAAATCATCTTCGGAATCGGTGAGATATGCCGCTCCCGCCGAGAACTTTACAGCTGTTTCGCCGTCGGGAGATTCTATTTTGTTGCTGTTTAAATATTCGTATACGCTGTTGATGATTCCGTCTATTTCAGCGCGTGAGCCGAATCCGTTGAAATACATATAGAATTCGTCTCCCGAACGTCTGCCGACTATGACATTGCTGTCGGAGAAGGCTTTCAGACAGGATGCGGTGAATTTCAGATATGCGTCTCCGAAAGCATGACCGAAGCTGTCGTTTATGCTCTTGAAGTCGTCGAGGTCGATCATCAGCATGGCGGATTCGGTGTCATGCTTTCTGTTTTTCATAAGCACGGATACGGTCTTTTCAAAGGAACGCCTGTTGCAGATACCCGTAAGAGCGTCGAGATCGCGTTCGCTCTGGATTTTTTTCTTTTCGAGAATAAAGTCGGTGGCATCGGTGACAATGCAGAATACATTGTCATTGTCTCTGATTTCCGTTATTTTTACCCAGCGGTTCTTGTCATTGACGCGGTAGATGTTTTCCTCGCCGTTTTCAATGTGGGAAATGATGTTTTCTATGAATTTCGTGACGTTTTTCTCATCGGAGAAAAGTTCCTCCGCCTCGCTGTCGGTAAGACCGTATAGTTTGCGGAGATTTCCCGTAATGCTGCATTTTCCCGTATTGTTGTTTATTTCGTAGACGGCAATGGGAATTTCAGCTGCGGAAATAATCCCGGATATTTTGTTGCTGTCGCATATAAGAGCGTGTTTCATATCATTTATGCCCTTGCTGAGCATTTTAAGTTCGGGGAGAGTCTGCTTCTTGACGTTTTTGTCCATATTTCCCGCTGAGATCTCGTTCATATCGGCAATAATATCAGTTATCGGAGAGACGATCCTGTGATTAACAAGCAGAGAGATAAAAACTATAAGCAGAATAAATATAACGGTAATTCCAATGATCATCACGATCCTTGCGTTTTCCATAAGCGAGGTGACGTTTTTGTAATCGTAGGACACGCCGATGATCATGTCATCCGTTTTTTCGGCGTACATATAGTATTTTTCCGAAAGGAATTCATAGATGCCGCCGTTTTTGAACGCCTCGTAAAATCGGAGCGCATCGGCGTCCTGCGAGATAGGTGAGCCTATGAGCGATTTATCCGAGTGATCGAGATATTTTCCCGTTTCGATATCAATTATGTATACATAGTTATCCGCGTTGGGAATGGCTGTTTTTGAGATAAAACCCGACAAACTGCTTTGTTCCGTGACGTCGAGATATCTTTCGGGTTTCATTCCGACCTGAAGAACGTATTTTTTATCGTTTGTGACAACGCCCGTGTACTGAAACTCGTCTCCGTCGTAGCCTGTGGGCATAATATCCTGCACAAGCTCGGTCTGAAGACCGAGGAACAGTTTCATAAATTCGATGGACTGATCCGCGGATTTCATATCATAGCCGAGATATTTTGAGTTTGTGGTGTTGATTATAAAGCCCTCTTCATTGATAACGTGCAGTTCATCGACGCTTAAAAGCTCCGCCGCCTTTTTAAGCTCCTCGCTGTCCGACAGGAGCAGGGGGTTTGTTTCGGTCATATATCGGAAAGCCTTGCATCTTGTAAGGTAGTCTTTTTCAAGTATTTTTTTTGTTTCTTCTATCTCGGTGTTGTTCGCTTCGATTTTGGAAAGCACCTGAGAAACGGTGTTGTGCGCTTCTCTGTTGGCGTAGTTTTCCGCGAGCTTGTTTGTTATCAGAACGTTTGCAAGGATTACCCCAAACATCGCGCACAGCAAAACTACGGTCAGGTTTTTTATAAACATTTTTCTCATAAAGTATGAATTGCTCCTCGTCCATATCGGTTCATTCGGTAAAACGAATGTACGGAATCCGCAAAGGCAGAATGGAATATGCCGTAAAATGCGGCTGAATATAAACATTATACATCAGAATCCGGCGTTTGTCAAGGAAGCAAGCGAAAAATGGAAAAATTTATTTATTTTGAGGTGAAATATTCATAAAATCATATATGCAGATTTTTGCTTGACTTCAAGTCAAATTTCTAATGCCGCTGACTGTAATTATATCATAAATCTCTTGTAATATGACTTTTTATTGACCGGTTTGTTTTTTTGCCTGTCGGGTTGCTCTTCATCCGGTGTTTGTCCTGACGTGTTTGCGGGAATCGGATGAAGAGTAACTTTTTTTAATAAAAGGTATTGCCAAAAAACAAAAAATGTGTTATAATAAACTGAATATTGTTATGTGAAAAAAGAAAAAGTAACGAAAGGATAACTTTATGGCGGAAATACTTGAAACCGCGCTTGATGTGGCTGCTGATTCTCTTGTCGATACGGCAAAGCTTCTGCCCTTTCTTTTCGCGGTGTTCTGCGCTATGGAATACTTTGAGCATAAGGCGGGCGGAAAGCTTGCCGGGGCGCTTAAAAATATCGGCTGTTCTTCGTGGGGAGTTATTGTCGGAGCGCTTCTCGGATGTTTTCCTCAGTGCGGATTTTCGGCTGCCGCTTCAAACCTGTACGCAGGCGAAATGATAACTGTCGGCACTCTTCTCGCGGTGTTTATTTCGACATCGGACGAGGCTCTCCCGATACTTCTCTCAACAAAGGGCGCGGCGGAGCTTATTCTCCCCCTTATCGCGGCGAAGCTGATAATCGCCGCCGCTGCGGGATTTGCCGCCGACGCCGCCGTAAAAGCGCTGAAATACAAAAGAAGAGAGCGTCCTTTCGAGGAATTCTGTCATGACTGCGGCTGCGAAAACCACGGAATATGGTATTCGGGACTTAAACATACTCTCGGTACGGCGCTGTTTATTCTCATTGTAAACCTTATTCTCGGCGGGATCATCGCATTTATAGGCGAAGACGCGCTTTCGGCAGCTCTCGACAGAATGGGAGCCGCTCAGCCG
>CAZCUQ010000006.1:27760-35374 GCA_964501705.1 uncultured Ruminococcus sp.
GTTTATCGCCGCGCTTGTGGGAATGATACCCAACTGCGCCGCTTCGGTAGTTATAACGGAGCTTTATGTCAAGGGAGCCATTTCGTTTGGTTCTGCGGCGGCGGGACTTGTCACGGGAGCCGGAGTCGGACTTGCAGTGCTTTTCAAGGCAAATAAACAGATAAAGGAAAACCTTATTATTCTCGGAACGCTTTACGCTGTAGGAGCCGTTTCGGGGATCGTTATTAATCTTTTCACGTAAATTCAAGGAGTGAACCTTTCAAAATATGCCAAACAGATTAGCGGATAGAATCAAATCGGAAAAAACGCTTGTCGCGGTCATAATTCTCGCCATCGTTTCATGCGTGCTTATAAGCACCGAACGAATCACAGAGAGTATAGACACAGATACTGTCGGAATACTTTTTTCATCGCTGGCGGTCGCGGCGGGGCTTGACGGCAGCGGACTTTTCGGAAAAATAACTCAGTATTTTACGAAAAATCTGAAAACTACCCGCAGTGCCGCTCTTGCGATACTTCTCATGACTTTTTTTACGGCGCCGTTTATTACGGATATTTCGGCGCTTGTTATCTTTTCGGCTCTTACGGTAAATTTCTTCAAGTCGGAGCCTGATATTATGATGTATGTGCTTTCGCTTCAGGCAGCGGCGGCGAATATCGGCTGTATGCCCGTTCCGTCGGCAAGCGCGGTGAATCTTTTCATCTTTGCGGGATACGATATCAGCTATAAAATGTATATTTCAGAGGTTCTTCCGATCTATCTGTTCGGATTTGTCATACTTATGGTTCTTGCGTTCTGCACGAAAAATCACCCTCTTGAAAGGACTTCCGTTCCCTCTGCCGCGAAGATTGAAAGCAAGGCGTATATTGCGATATATATAACCCTTTTGCTTCTGAATATCCTTGTCGTAATCGGAGTTATCGATATGCTTACGGTTTTTATTTCGGTTTGTCTTGTGCTTGTTATCATGGATCCGCAGATTTTTTCAAAGATAGATTATTCGGTTCTTGTGCTTCTTACGGCGCTTTACATTCTGAGGGGGAATCTTCTCTCGATAAGGGAATTTACGGATTTTATTTCCGGCTATTTAAACGGAAAAATTCCCGAAGCAAACATCATTCTTTCGCAGTTCACGGGAAATCTTACATCCACGGGCGTACTGTCCGTATTCGGCGGCAATGCCGGGGAGTACATTTTCAGCGCAAACACAGGCGGACTTCTTTTTATTTACGCCTCGTATACGGGAGTTTTTACGAAACGTCTTTGCGACGCGGAGCTTCCCGCCGAATACTCCGGAAAATACTATCGGTATTACGCGCTTACAGGAACGATATTTACGGTATTTCTCTATGTGATCTGCAGAGTTATTTTTTCGGGCGTTTATTTTTGATATGTTTTTGCGGGGAGGGAAAGAACTTGAGAAAAAAATACGGAAAACGGCTTACCTGCGTTGTTTTTTCGCTGTGTCTCGTTTCCGCGGCGGTAAATAGTACCTGTACGGCGGACGCGGAAGAAAACTACTCCGAAACAGATCGGACGGATGTTTTCGTTTTTCCCGACAAACAGCTTTGCGGAGTCAGTCCGTATATCTACGGGATAAACGATACGGGCGATATCTCCGGAGTAAAAGCATTTGTTCTTAAACAGACGGGGGCGGAGCTTTCTTCTTATAACTGGGAAAATAACGCTTCCAATCGTATCGTTGACGGGGAAAGCGTAAACAGCATAATTTTCGCCGAATCCGAAAGAGAAGAAAACCTTTCCGTACCCGCGCTTTATACGGAAAAGCTTGTGAAACGCGCCGAGGAGCTTAATATCCCCGTGCGGCTCGTAACTCTTCAGATGATGGGCTTTGCCGCAGGCGACAGCGACGGTGTGATCGATGAAAGCGAAGCCGGATATTCCGACAGATGGGCTGCCGTAAAATACAAGGAGGATTTCTCTTATACGAATTTTCCGGACTCGGATGACGGGATCGTCTATATTGACGAATACGCGGCTTATCTTACGAATATGTACGGCACTGCCGCCGAGGGGGGAATAAACGGTTATTTTCTCGATACGGAGCCTGACAAATGGGCGGAAAATTATCCTTTGCTCGACAGAGAATCGACCTGTCCCGATTCCGCAGTGTTTATCGAACGTTCAGCGGAGCTTTCCTCGAACATCAAAACGATCGACGACAGCGCTCTTGTTTTCGGTCCGTCTTTAAGCGGAGTATCCGCCTGCGCGGATTTTAACGGCAGCTATAAAAGCGAAAGCGAAAGCTTTGCGGACTACTACCTGTACGGAATGAAAAAGGCGGGAGAAAAAGAAGGAATACGGCTGCTTGATGTGTTTGACATCCATTATTTTGCCGAAGAGAATGTGAGCGGGACTTTTCCCGCCGATGACGCTTATATCATGGAAAGTCCGAGAGCGCTTTACGACGAAAGCTACAGCTTGGCGGTTTTCGGGGAAAATACCTCGTTTTTTCCTCTTATACCCTCGCTTATGGAATCGATAAACAGATCGTATCCCGATACGAAGCTTTCCTTTTCCGAATACAGCTTCGGCGGCGGTGACCGAATGAGCGGTTGTATAGCCGAGATCGACGCACTTGGGGCGTTTGCCGAAAACGGAGTATATCTTGCCTGCCTTTATCCCGATGAGATAAATTCTTATCAGAAAGCGGGGCTTAATCTCTACACCAATTACGATTATAACGGTTCGGGAGTGGGAGATACCGTCCTTGAAGTCAAAAACAGCGACGAAGAAGCTTTGGCGTATGCCTTTTCAAATTCGGATTCGTTCGATACGGTATGGCTGATCCTCGCAAACAAGAGTCCGAACGCTCAAAAAACCTTTAACATCAGTATAAATTCAATGAGAGATTTTTCCGTTTCAAATATGTATACCATTTCGGGAAACAGCTCCGAGATCGTCGCAAATACAGATAATCTCCCGGATGTTGCGGAAAGGAAAACAGAGGTGGCGCTTCCCGAAAAATCGGTTTGTCTGCTTGTTCTCAAAACGCGGGATATACTTGCAAACGATGGATATGAGGAAGAAACTTCCGTAACGGAAAATACCGCCATACAGCCTGACGGCGAACAGGATTCCGTATCGGAGATTCATCCCGAAGAAAGCACTATCGAAATGAATACGGTTACGGAGACTATGCCCGTTTCCGAAGAAAGCCCGGCGGACGAAACTTATCCCGACGGTACACAGCAGTACCTTGAAACAAGAAACAGCTCGCACGATCCGGAGGGAATAGCCGATACCGAAACAGAAGGCTTTTCCGATAACAAGGATAACGAAAGAGAATTTCCTTTGGCTCTTAAAATTGTTGCGGTGCTTGCGGCGGCAGGATGTTTCGGAGGAATAATTTATGTATTTTTTATTGACAAATAATTAAATTTTCTTATTCCATTTTGATTATTTGTATAAAATGAGAATAGTTTTTTTGTTATTTCATATAAAATTATCGGAGAAAGATGAAAAAAAAGAAAATTCTGTTTACATTATCTGCGAAATATGGTATAATTTTTATGTGTATACAAAGGCGTGAAAAACGCTTGTTAATAAACGCTTTTATCCGAAAGAGGGTGAAACCTTTTGAAATTGTGTTTTAAAATCGCTGTTGTCGCAATAATTATGGTAATAATTCCTATAGTAATTTTAACCGTACACATACGCTCGGCATCCAGTCAGTCAAATATTCTTACGGCGAAGAATCAGCTTTCCGAGATGGTTTCGTCCGAAAAACTCGTTCTTGACAGTATATTTTCGGATTGTCTCGGAAAGGTGAAAATCCTTGCGAGGCATAAGAATGTCCTGAGATATGTCATGTATGCCAACGAACACGAAAACAATGACCCGCACGAATCCGAGGATTACTACAGAGTGGTTTATCAGTCCGATCTGTATATGAGAACCGAAGGCGTTTACGCCATTGAAATAACCGACAAATCGGGAAAAGTTATCTTTTCCACTGTTGAGGGAGCGGAAGGGAAAGAATCGGCATTCAATTCGGGTGATGAAGAGAACAGCTTCAATGGAGTATCTTCTCTTTTTATGTATGATGATATTCCCGTATTCTATATCGAACGCGAAATATTCAGCGAAGAAAACGAGCCTGTGGGGAAATTATGCTTTGTATATAAAGCCGATATGCTTGCAAACTCTGTCGAATTATTGGGACAATATGATTTTAACAAAATAATGATTATAGACAGCGGGACAGATATCATAGAATCTCCGTTTAAGATTATTCGTTCTCTCGATTGGAGCGATGAATACAAGAATTTCTCGAAGTTTGCGGAGGATTTTATGTCGGATGATGAAAAAGAGGAGATGTCCGACTTTTTTGACTACCAATATCAAGGAAAGAATAAGTCCGTTTGCATTGCTTATGTGACAAGCGCCGGCTGGGCGGTCGCGGGAGTGGTCAATCTTTATGATTACGACAAGAATTATTTCAACAGCTTCAGTTACATCTGGATAATAGTCGCCGCCGAGATAATTCTTACAATAATCGCTCTGAATTTTCTTCTTTCCCCGATTTTAAAGATCATTGATTTTCTCGAAAAACGAAACAAGGGCGACAATACCGCCGTTCTCAATTTAATTGAGAACGATGAGTTCGGAAATATCGGTTATCTTATGAATCATGTTTACGACAAGCTTTCCGCAAGCGAAGAAAAATATCGGTCTATCGCCGAAATGAGCGATAATATCGTTTTTGATATAAACCTTGAAAAGAATATCGTAACTGTTTCGGGCAATTTCAATAAGAAATTCAGCTTCCGGCCGAAGGATGATTCGCTGAAGGAAAGCTTCCTGTACAAATCCCACATCTACAAGGACGATAAGACCAAATATTTCGCGGGACTTAATAATATCCTGCAAACGAACGGGACAAAATGGGAGGGCGATTTCCGCATGAAAACGCTCTACGGCGACTTTTCGTGGATAAGGATAAAAGCCAAAAAGCTTCTTAATCGAAAAGACGTTCCCACGAGGATAGTAGGTATTATGACCGATATTGACCGTCAGAAGGAAAGCGAACTGAATCTTATTCAAAAGGCAAGTCTGGACGCGCTTACACAGCTTTATAACCGCGAAACGTTCTATAAAATGCTTCGGACGGAAACAGAAAAACAAATGGGAAAAAGTAATCTTTCGGCTATTATGTTCATCGATCTGGACGATTTCAAATTCTTTAACGACAGATACGGTCATAAGTGCGGAGACGAGGTGCTTAAATTCACGGCATCCACTATCAAGGAGGCGTGCTTTGAACGAGGCTTCGGCGGAAGATTCGGCGGCGATGAGTTTATTATCTGCTTAACGGGACTGAAGCTTATCGGAAATGCGGGGGAGATCGCGGGGAGCATAATAAAAACCCTCTCGTCGGGCTTTGAATCGGATTCGGAGGAAAATACTCATCTTTCCGTAAATTGCAGTATCGGGATCGCTTTCCTCGGAGAAAACGGAAGAACTCCCGAGGAGCTTATTGCCGCTGCGGACAGCGCAATGTATAAAATAAAAAAACACGGAAAATCCAATTTTGCGTATGCGTCGGCGGGGGATACTCCCGAACGCGATCTCGAAACCGAAACTTCCGTGATCGATTCGGACTTGACCGAAGAGAATAACGATTCACCCGAACGTTCGGACGAAGAAAAAAATACATAAGAGGCTGTTCTTCAGCCTCGTTTTTTTCTTTGCCGTCTTTTGTAAAATAATGCGATGAAAAAAAGTCTCAAAAACCCTCCTGCGACAAATATTTCTTGGAAAGAGTGACATAATATATTTGAAAGAAAAAAATATATGTATTACAAGGAGAGAGAAATGTACAATACGGAATTTTTCACCAAAAAGGCAAATATAGTCATCAACAAGGCGCTTATTACCGCGGGAAGACTTGGGCATACCTACGCGGGAAGCGAACATCTTCTGCTGTCGCTTGCTTCGGAGCAGGGGAGTACGGCATACAGTATCCTTAAATCATGCGGAATAAACGAGGACAGAGTGCTTTCCGAAATAATCAGGCTTATCGGCAGGGGAGACTCTGCTTCCGTCGATATGTCACGGGCTACTCCCGTATTTTTGAGAATAATCGAAAAATCATGCGAAAAGGCAAACGCTTCAAAATCAAAGCCTGCGGGAACAGAGCATCTTCTTTCCGCAATTCTTGACGATGAAAATTCAACGGCTTATTCGATAATTCTTTCGGTCGGAGGGAATATTTCGCGTATATCTTCATCGTGTTCCGTTCCCATGAGCTTTTCCGGAAATATTCGTTCTCAGGGCGTTAAGGCTCCCACTCTTTTGAAATACGGAAAGGATCTCACCGAAGAAGCGTATCAGTGCAAATGCGATCCTGTTTTCTGCCGTGACAAGGAAATAGAAAGAGTTATTCAGATACTTTCCAGGAGAACAAAGAACAACCCCTGTCTTGTCGGTGAAGCGGGAGTGGGGAAAACCGCCGTAGTCGAGGGAGTCGCAAGACTTATCGCCGAGGGGAAAGCTCCCTCTTTTCTGCGTGACAAGAGAATTATTTCGCTGAGTCTCACTTCAATGGTAGCGGGAGCAAAATACCGCGGGGATTTTGAGGAGCGAATAAAAGAGTGCCTTGACGAGGCGGCGGAAAACGATAATATCATTCTTTTCATAGATGAGCTTCACACGATAGTCGGAGCGGGAGCGGCGGAGGGAGCCATAGACGCGGCAAATATTTTAAAGCCTCAGCTCGCAAGAGGAGAGATAAAAATTATCGGCGCAACTACCTTTGATGAATACAGACGATTTATAGCAAAGGATAACGCTCTCGACAGGCGCTTCCAACGGGTGATAATCGAAGAACCGTCAGAGGAGGATTGCAGGAGAATACTCAAAGGTCTTGCTTCATGCTATGAAAGCTTTCACAAGGTGATCATCACAGACGAGGCCATCGATGCCGCCATAACTCTTTCAGTAAGATATATAAACGACAGATGTCTGCCCGACAAAGCGGTTGATCTTATCGACGAGGCGGCTTCGAGAGCAAAAATAAAGGGCTTCGGCGAGCCTAAGAATCTAAAGGAGCTTGCGGAAAATCTTAATCTTCTGCTTGAAAAATCAGAGGGCGGAGGGGCGAGGATGAGAAAAAAAGTACAGACCGTGAAAACTCCCATTTACGTCACCGCCGAGGATATAGCCTGTGTTCTGTCCGCTTCGTCGGGAATACCCGTATCGAGGATCAGCTTTACCGAGGGACAGAGACTTTTATCCTTTGAATCGGAGCTTCATAAGAGAATAATCGGTCAGGACGAAGCCGTGAAAGCGGTTTCCGACGCGGTAAGACGCGGAAGATCGGGACTAAAGGATCCGAAAAGACCTGTTGGCTCGTTCTTTTTTTGCGGACCGTCGGGCGTGGGAAAATCCGAGCTTGCAAAGGCTCTCGCCGAATCGCTTTTCGGGAGCGAAAGTTCGCTTATCAGGCTTGATATGAGCGAATATATGGAAAAACACAGCGTATCGAGAATGATAGGCTCGCCTCCGGGATACGTCGGCTACGATGAAGGCGGGCAGCTCACAGAGGCGGTTCGCAAAAAGCCGTATTCTGTTGTACTTTTCGACGAGAT